>CAYVVK010000427.1:0-6090 GCA_964454855.1 uncultured Phaeodactylibacter sp.
AAGCTTTTTTCTGGCATTGGAAAGGTGCCATTTGGACGTTCCAACGCTTATGTCGAGTTTTTCGGCAATTTCCACATGGGTGTATCCCTCCACAGCATATAGGAAGAAGACCTCGCGGCTTGCGTCGGGCAACTGGCCGGCCAGCTTCATGATGTCTTCCAGGTAAAGTTTGCTTAGGGCCTCCTCCGCGGCCGGGGCATCCCGGTCCTCAATATCCAGGAAATACACCTGCCGGGAATTCTTCTTGAAATAATCCGACAGGCTGTGAAACACCAGCCTTCTGATCCAGCCCTCCAGCGATCCGCTGAAAGCGAAGGTGTGCAACTTTTTGAACACCCGAAGGAAGCCCATGTTGAGGATCTCCATGGCTACATCCCGGTCCTGTGTGTACCGCATGCACATGCGCATCATGGAGTCAAAGTACTTGCGATACAGCATTTCCTGCGCGAAGCGGTCATTTTCCAGGCAGCCGTCCACTAGGTCTTTATCGCTGTGTTGTTCTGGTCTGGGCATGTCCTCGTTAAAATATTAAGCCAATGCGCATTAGTATGCGCCGATACTCCAGCTGCCTGATCTCCAGCTCACCAGTTGATGAGTTGCGCTTTTCAAAGCGGGCTTGCTGAAATTGATATCCCAGGCTTGCCAATACGTTTGTCCACTTGCCGGCGCCCAGCCGCAGGCCCAGCGCCAGGCGGAAAAAGGCTCCCCCTTCGGCTTTTTCCAGCATTTCGTCATTGTTTCTGAAGGCGAAACCATATCCCACACTGCCCGAATAATAAGGAGAAATGGGTTTTTCCGACAGATAGCCCCTTGCTTCCAGAAAGGCCGGGTAAAGCGTTTCCTCCTCTTCGAAGGAGTAAGTGTCGATACCCAGGCCGGCGCCAATGCCCAGCAGGCGGTGAATCTGATAACCGGTAGTGTGGTGCAGCCCGAGCCCCAATTGGAACTTACCCTGGGAAGACCCGCTAAGGGCAGCGAAATAGGTGGCATGATACAGGCCTTTTTCCCTAAAATGATAGCCGTCTTCAGATGGGGAAGAAGGTGCATTCCGTACTTTTTCTAAGGACGGTTGATCCTTCCCGCCCTGAATTTCTGCGGGTTGCAATTCCAGCATACCTCCATCCTTCAATTGTAAACGCAGCCGGCTTTCCGGCTCGTATTCCAGTATTTTTCCAATAAAGACACTGCCATTTTTCAGCCTGACGGTATCCGGCCATTCCTGAGCAGGAAGCCCACAAAAAGTGAGAGCCAGAAATGGCGCCAGCAGCCATTTTTTAATCGCCATCGTTCGTTCTTTGCGTTCTTTTCATAAAGATAAGCAATTGCGTAAGATGGCCTGCCCCTTTCTTATACACCTTACTGAGGGTATATGGTTCCGAAAGCCTGGTTTCGGATGCGCCAGTGGGTGTAGAGGCAATAATGTCAAAGAGTTACAGTACCTTCTTACCGGGTTAAGACGGTGCCCTGCTGCCGAAGGGTTGGGTGGAGCGGTAAAAAATAATCAAGAAGGGGTATATTAGCTGCCAAAATCATCCCGATGAAGAAAAAGTGCCTTTTGTTCCTCAGCCTGGCCGCTTTGCTCGCCTTCGAGCTTTCGGCTCAGCTTACCCTGCGGGTAATCGATATTCCTGATAATACCCCTTTCGAAAGCCAGATCTATGTGGCGGGGACTTTCAACGGCTGGCAACCCGGCAGCGAAGGCTATGCCCTGGAATTCCTGGGAGAAGAAACCTATGAGATCACGTTTAGCCCGCAGCCCGGCAACCTGAAGTTCAAATTTACCCGCGGCAGCTGGGAAACGGTGGAAGGCAATGCCAGCGGCGGCTTTTTGCCCGACCGTTCCTACGAGTACGCCGGCGGCCCGGATACACTGGAACTGCAGATACTCAGCTGGGAAAACGGCGGCGACAACTCCACTGCGGCGGAAAATGTCCGGATACTTGACGAATCTTTTGACATACCGCAACTCAACCGTACGCGGCGCATCTGGATCTACCTTCCGCCGGATTACGAGGCTTCCGGAAAGCATTATCCCGTGTTGTACATGCAGGACGGGCAGAATGTCTTCGATGCCGCCACCGCTTTTGCCGGAGAATGGGAAGTGGACGAGTCCCTCAACCGCTTGTTTGGAGAGGGGGACGAGGGCATAATCGTCGTGGCCATCGATAATGGCGGCAGCCAGCGGATCAATGAGTATTCCCCCTGGCAGAACCCCAACTACGGAGGTGGAGAAGGAGAGGCTTATGTGGACTTCCTCGTTGAAGAGCTGAAGCCCCACATCGACAGCAAATTCCGCACCCGGCCCGAACGGGAGTTTACCGGTATCATGGGTTCTTCCATGGGCGGCTTGATCTCCCTTTATGCCGCTATCGAGCATCAGGATGTCTTTGGTAAAGCGGGAATATTTTCCGCTTCTTTCTGGTTTTCCGGCCAGGCCTATACGCATGTGGCCCATACAGGAAAACAAAAGGATATGAGGATCTACCTGATAGCCGGAGGGCAGGAAGGCGGTGGAGGAAGTCAGATAGAAGATATGGAGGCCATGTATCACACGCTGCTGGGAGCAGGTTTTTCTCAGGAAGAAGTAAAAATGACAGGCCATGAGGATGGCCAGCATAGCGAGTGGTACTGGGCGCGGGAATCTCCCGAAGCTTACTCCTGGCTGTTTGCCGGGGCGGGCACTACGGGCCTTAAGCCGGGGGCTCCGGTGGCGGAGTTCCGTATATTTCCCAACCCGGCGGGTGATAGGCTAACGGTAGAAACTGACAGGCCCTTAGCCGGCCTTTCCTATCAGATACTGTTGCCGGATGGCAAGGCTGTTGGGCGCCACAGCCCTTTGGAGGGGAAGCAGGTTTCTGTGAGTGGGCTGAAGTCGGGAATGTATCTTCTGGCATTCTACAATGAAGAAGGGCGTTTGCTTTTCGTTGGCCGGCTGGCCAGGGCAGGCCGAAATTAAAAGGGAGTTGTTTCATCCTTTATGCACGGCTGATTGGGCTCTACAAGCCACAAACCCGCGCATAAAAAGTTGAAACAACTCCATTACAGCTATTAACAGTAAAATAGTATTTTGGAGGCTGGCCGGCAGCACTTTATTGCTGGCCGGGCGGCATTACCGGATTACTTATCTTCTTGCAGTTCATAACCGCCGACGACTTCGTACAAGCCATTTTTGACGCGCTTCTCGAATTCCTGGCGGGGAACCGGCATTTTGCGATTCAGCGTCATAAAACGGACCGTTACAGTTCTCGACGTTTCTTTGAGTACTTTTACTCTTATGCTTCTATTGTTATCCATGACAATTCAACAGTTTAAAATTTAAAAAAAAGAGTGAGGCTATCTGGCCTCTAAAGGCTTACCAGCACGGCATTGATGTCGTGTTTTTTCACCAGACGGTCAGCGAAGGCACGGTGGCCGTGTGGTGTAAACAGGTAAAATTTTCCTTCTTTCATAGAGGCCAGTCGGTCCAGCAGTTTCCATTTGGTAACCACTTCGCGTTTGTCGTCAGACTTCAGGGCGATTTCGAAGTAACACTTGTTGCCTCGCATCACAGCAGTGATATCCGGCGTAATCATATCATCGTCATCGCCACCTGGCTGTTTGAAGGAGGTAGGCTTTTCGAAGTCATCCAGGTTAGCTTTTACCTTGGAGTATCCTTTACGCTTCACCCATTCTACCGCCTTTTCATATAGTTTAGCATCCTTTTCAGACATTGCCTTGATTTTTAAATAGTTAACGATAAAGATTGAGCTGTTGGGTGTGCCGGAGCGCTCGGTAGGAGCGTTACAGCTTTATGAAATGCAGGTCAGGCCTTCAGGGCTGCAGGCATAGAATCTTCAGTGAATTTCTTACCGTCCCATTTTCCAAGCCATTCAATTTCTTTTCCTGCTTTTTGATATTTGCGAAAGGCAGCGACGGCTGCGGCTTTGGTCTTTCGGAAAATCGTAATATTATTGGGAACGGACTTGATGGTAAAGTAGTATTTCCCCTTTCCCATGGCATACTTTTTTCGCAATCTCATAATTGAATTTAAGGTTTAAAATGTGAAAAACAGTAGCTCAAACGAGCCTTACATTTCTTGCTTCGAGGCCCTTGTCACTGGCTTTGACTTCAAAAGCTACACGGTCTCCTTTCGAGATCCGGTCCTCCAGGCTGGTCACGTGGACGAACACATCGCGCTCCATATTTTCCGGCTCGATGAATCCGTATCCTCTTTTGCGGTTAAAGAATTTCACTTTTCCTTTTCTCTCTCTCGGGTCATCGCTGGAGAACAGGTTTAGAATCTTCTTGAACATGATTTCACTGTTTTATAATGCTGGTATAGATTCACCAGGATTAAAAAAAATATTCATATCACCCCATCTCGCACTTCTCTGGAGTACGTTTCGTAAGGTGCTCTTTCTATTTTATTATTCCCACGATAAAAGATAATAAGCCAGACGGAAGTTCCCGTTGCGAGTATATCTGAGGGCTGGATTTCTACCATTTCTTCTTTGACTTTCAGAAAAATATAATAGGGCGGCCAAAAAAAATTAACAGGCGGCAGTACTAACCACCAGCCCGGTAAAAGAGCTTTCTTTCAGAGGGTTTTAATTGGTATCAGGATGAAAGGCCGGTTGCAGAATTTATAGTGTTTTTCTACACGAACCAATAATAAAACGCTTGCAATGAACAAAAAGTTCAAAAAGCGATAAGTTTTTGCACCATTTTCAAGAACTAAATATCCATTAGTCTTGTTCATTTAGGTTTCTTTTTATAGAGTTTTATCCTATTTTACGGAATGATCTACATCTTCGCAGCCCTGGCTTCTCTATTTGCCCTTCTGGCCTGGCGCATCGCCAGGCAGATATGGTATACCTATCAGTGCCCGGGAGAAGAGGCGCTCCGCCAGTTCTGGTTCGCACGTATGGACAAAGAAAGCGAGGAATACCGCAACCTCATCGCCCATCTCGGGCATTGCGAGAATTGCAGAGAGGAGCTCCACCGCATACAGCGCGGAAAACCACTGGAAGACCATTTGCTGGAGGAATGAGGGGTGGCATTCGGGCTTAGCGCAGCGCCTTCCCGCGCGCTAAAAGAATTTATGGCCACCCGTCTGAGATTGGACACTGTAGATAGCCGAAGAGTTGCGGATTGCCTTAAGCCGTTCCGACTTCTCGTAGCGTAGCGAAGAGCCGCCCAATACGGGCCCGTCTGGGTATGGCCGCATTCCGACTTCCGACTTTGTCCAGCGCTAGATTGGCAGCCGAATTTATAGCTCCGGCACTGAAGGGCGGTAATTTTGCTGCAGTGCCGGAACTATAACGCCATCAGAACAGCCCGCTGATATTCCCGTCCTCATCAATATCGATATTCTCCGCTGCCGGCTGGGAAGGAAGGCCGGGCATTCTCATGATATCGCCGGTTATGGGAATGAGAAAGCCCGCGCCGGAAGCAATTTCTATCTCGCGCACAGTGACCACAAAATCTTTGGGCCGGCCCAATAGCCTGGGGTTGTCGGAGAGCGATTTCTGGGTCTTGGCTATGCAAATGGGCAGCTTTTGCAGGCCCAGGGTTTCAATCTTGCGCAGGTCCCGGCGGGCCTGAGAAGTGTAATCGATCGCTGAAGCACCGTATATTTTGGTGGCTATGGTTTCAATCTTTTTCTCCACGCTCCATTCCCAGTCGTAAAGCGGCTTGAACGGCCCCTGATTGCCTTCGGCGATCTCGCTGACGACCCGTGCGAGTTCCTCGCCTCCGGCTCCCCCTTTTGCCCAAACATCGGCCAGGACCACCGGAGTGCTCAGCTCTTGGCAGCGCTGGCGGATCACCTCCAGTTCTTCCTTGCTGTCCGATTCGAAGCGGTTCATCGCTACGATGGCGGGAAGGCCGAACTGGTTTTCCGATTTGATGATGGCGGTGAAGAGGTGGTGCCCCTGACGGCCTCGTCGGTCGGCGTGGGGCGCGCCGGGGACAATCCCATCGTCATCAATGACGCCTACATCTCGAGCCACCACGCGCGGCTGGACCGGGAAGGGGACGGTTACGTGCTGGTGGATCTGGGTTCGGACAACGGCTGCTACGTCAACGATCGCGGGGTGCGTGCGGCGCTGG
>CAYVVK010000428.1:0-5867 GCA_964454855.1 uncultured Phaeodactylibacter sp.
CTGGTCGCTGAAGGGTTTCATGAAGTCCGCGAGCATGTCGTCGTAGGTGTCGATCTCGTCCGGGCCGTAGCGCTGGAAGCCGAAGGAGATGCAGCCCAGGCAGAGCAGCAGGCTACCGCCAATATTGAGCAGGGCGAGGACGGAATGGCCCGATTGAAAGAGGCTGAAAGTTTCGTTGGTAAAAGTGGAAAAGGTACTGAAGCCTCCGCAGAAGCCGGTCATCAGCATGAATTTGTAGTTGGAGGACAGCTGCCCGTGCAGGCTCAGGCCCACCAGATACCCCAGTATGATGCAGCTGGCTGCATTGGCTAGAAGGGTAGCCAGGGGAAAGGTGAGCCGGTAGGCATCTAGCAGGTGGGCGATGCCGTAGCGGCATACACTGCCCAGGCCGCCACCGAGAAAAACGAGAAAATAAGTCAAATTGCCAGCTTTTTGTTTCGCTTACGGACGACGGCCTTGTGCAAATAAAAGGTGAGCCCGGAAGCCAGTACTACGATCAGGATCAGCAGCCAGTGTACCAACAACAGGCCCTGCAGGGAAAAGGCCAGGAGGATAAAGGCCACGTTTACGGAAACCAGTATGCCGGTAGCCGCCATGTGGGAAAACCCATAGTCGATCAGCAAATGGTGGATATGGCGGCGGTCAGCGTGCAGCGGGGATTGGCCCCGCAGAATACGTGTGGTGAAAACCCTCATTGTATCAAAGAGTGGAATGATGAGAATACCGATGGCTACCGCCGGGCTGGCGTGTATCTTGCCGGGCGCTCCATCCGGCAGATAGTAATTCATGTCAATGAACTTAATGGCAAGGATGGCGCTGGCCGTACCCAGCAGCAAAGAGCCGGAATCTCCCATAAATATACGGGCCGGAGAATAATTGTACTTTAAAAAAGCGATGATCGCTCCTACAATGGTGAAGGCCACCACAGCCAGTTCCACCCTGCCCACGTAGAAGAACCAGCAGCCCAGCGTACCGGCGATGAGGGCGCCTACGCTACCCGCCAGGCCATTGATGCCGTCGATGAGGTTAAAGGCATTGATGATCACCAGTATGGTAAATATGGTGAGGCCGGTATAGATCGGTTCCGGCAGCCCGTCGTGAAAGCCGAACAGGCCGTAGAACCCGCTCAGGTAGACGTCTGCCTTGAAGATAAGTATAGATGCCGCCAGTGCCTCGCCGATGATCTTGTTGATGGGGGAAACCGGTGAAATATCGTCCTTTACCCCGATCAGGAATACAATGATGAAGGCGCAGAGAATATACTGGAGGTTACCGAACTGACCGAAGGGCGTCCACATGGAAATGGAAAACATGGCCGCCGAAAAAATACCTATACCGCCCAGAGACGGGGTACTTATGGTATGGGAGCTGCGCTCCGAAGGTTCATCACAAAGGTTTTTCGCACGGGCGATGTTGATCACGTGCGGAATAGCGAAATAGGCAACTGTAAGTGCCGTAAGGAAGCTCAGGATAATAAAAAACATCAGGTTGGGGGGATTAAGTTTTAGCAGTAGTTTTTCACAGGCCTACCCTCGCCGTTGCGCGGTATGGCGCTTCAAATATAAGGCATTTTTTCCTGCGATGCTGCTAAGCCGGCTTAAAAAGCAGAATCATCCACCTCGTCCAGCCAGGCGGTGATCACATCAACGACAGAGGCCACACAGCCATCCTCAAAGGGGGAGCGCAGGCCCGCCAGCTCTACCAGCTCCAGAAAAGAGCGGCTTCCTCCCGCTTTGCAGAGGCGGATGTAGTCTCCCCAGGCCTGCTCGTGCTGTTCCTGGTCTTTCTTCCAGAATTGCAGGGCACAGATCTGCGCCAGGGTGTAATCGATGTAGTAGAAGGGCATGATGAAGATGTGGCTCTGCTTCTGCCAGAAACCGCCCTGCTCCAGGAAGGCGTTGCCATCGTAATCACGATGCGGCAGATATTTGCGCTCGATATCCCGCCAGGCCTGGTTGCGCTCGGCTGGTGTAGCCTCGGGGTGCTCGTAGATAAAGTGCTGAAACTCATCGACGGCTACGCCGTAGGGCAGGAAGTAGAGGGCGCCGGACAGGTGGCCGAACTTGTATTTATCGGTATCGCCGTTAAAAAAGAGCTTCATCCAGGGCCAGGTAAAGAATTCCATGCTCATGGAATGGAACTCACAGGCCTCGAAGGTCGGCCAGTTGTATTCGTTAATGCCGATATCGCGGCTGCTGAACACCTGGAAGGCATGCCCGGCTTCGTGGGTCAGCACGTCAATGTCGCCGCTCGTGCCATTGAAGTTAGAGAAGATAAAAGGCGATTTGTATTTGCCGACGTAGGTGCAGTAGCCGCCGGTGGCCTTGCCCGGGCGGGTTTTCAGGTCCATGAGGTTGGCCTGGCGCATAAAGTCGAAAAACGTTTTAGTCTCTTCCGACAACTCGCTGTACATCTGCCGGGCCCTGTCTACGATCCACTCCGGCTCCCCCTTGGGTTGCGGGTTACCGGAAGGGAAGCGCAGGTCCTCATCATAGTATTTGAGTTCTTTCAGGCCCAGGCGCCGGCGCTGCCGCTCATACAGGCGGTTGGCGATGGGAACCAGATACTCGCGGGCCTGCCGCCGGAAGTTGGCCACCTCTTTTGGCCCGTAATCCGACCGCAGCATACGGGCATAGCCCAGCGCTATGAAATTGTCATATCCCAGTTCGCGGGCAATGCGGTGGCGCACCTTCACCAGCTTGTCGAATATCTCTTCCGTGGCCGGGGCGTGCTCTTCGAAAAAGCCCCATTTGGCGGCCGCCGCTTCCCGGCGGGTATCGCGGCCCTGATCCATCTCGTATTTAATGATAGATGACAGATTGTGCTCTTCTCCCTGGAAAGTGATCCTGGCGCTCGCTTTGAGCTTGGTATACTGGCTGCTCAGCTTATTCTCCTCCTGCAGCAGCCCTATGACAGAGGGGTCGAAGGTCTTCAGGCTCAGCTCGGCGATGGTGAATAGCTGGCTGCCCCACTTTTCTTCCAGCCCCTCCCGGAAGCGCGAATGGGTGAGCCTTTTATACAGCTCATTTATCAGGCCTTCATAGGCTGGCATCTGCTGGTCGAAATATTCATTTTCCTTTTCATAGAACCCATCCTGAGTATCCATGGTATGGCGGATGTGGCAGATGTTATACATGGAGGTAAATTCCGTGCGCAAGTGGTTGATGCGCTCCAGGGCTTTATCCTGTTCTTCCACGGAGGCCGCCTGTTCAAAACGATGCAGTTCTTCGCGGAAAGCCTGGGAAAAGGTTTCGAAATCGGGGCGGGTGTACTGGAATTCCTGAAACTGAGTATTCATAGAAGTGATCAGATGTGTTTTTTCTAAAAATCGCATAAAATACACTGGATAATGCTCATACGCAAGGCCCTTCTATTTTGTTCTAATGTAGGCTATTTTAATCCCTGCCCCAAAAGTGCAGGCAATTTCTTAACTTTGTATGTATTTTTGGCGCGCAATTGCAGCCCCCAGCGCCTGATGGCGGCCTTTTTCCAGGACGGCGCCTCGCAGGATATTGGGTTGAAACGTTGAAGCGGAAATAATGGATTTAAAGTCTCAGATCAACATAGACAAACTGCCCCGCCATATTGCCATCATCATGGACGGCAATGGCCGGTGGGCCAAACAGCATGGCAAACCCCGGGTTTTCGGGCACCGCAACGGCGTGACCGCCGTTCGCGAAACTACGGAAGCGGCAGCAGAGCTGGGTGTGGAGTACCTCACCCTCTACGCTTTCTCTACCGAAAACTGGAACCGCCCCAAAATAGAAGTCGGCGCCCTGATGAAACTTTTGGTGGAAACCCTGAACAAGGAGGTGGAAACCCTGAACAAAAATGACATCCGCCTGCAGGCCATCGGCGATATCAGCAAGCTCCCGGGCCGGACGTACAATGCGCTCCTGGAAGGCATCGAAAAGACCAAAAACAACAGCCGCATGACCTTGGTGCTGGCCCTCAACTACAGCGCCCGATGGGATATCCTGGAAGCCACAAAAAAACTGGCAAAAAAAGCACAGGCCGGCGAACTCAATGCCGAAGCAATTGACGAAGCGGCCTTCGAGGGAGCCCTATCCACCAGTGGCATGCCCGACCCCGAGCTGCTGATCCGAACCAGCGGCGAATCCCGCATCAGCAATTTCCTCCTCTGGCAGATCGCCTATGCCGAGCTGTATTTTTCCCCGATCTTCTGGCCCGATTTCCGAAAGGACAACCTCTATGAGGCCATCATCGACTTTCAGCGGCGGGAACGGCGCTTTGGAAAAATCAGCGAACAATTGGTGCAGTAATACAACCCTCATTACTTCCTCCTGCTCCTTAAAAGGCAGTTGGCCATGGCCGGAGAAGCCCTCGCCGGCGGTGAACATACGTTAAATGTCATTTTAAACCCGCTTTTGGTACAAATCTGGCCGCCTATTATGTGGTTATGCTGCCGACAAGCGTTATTTTTGCGCATTCTTTCAAAGCCGAATAATTCAGTTTGGCCGACAGAGAAGATAAATAAGAAGAAAACGGAATGAGACAATTTGCCTTAATCACCCTCTGTAGCCTGTTTATTCCTCTATATAGTATTGCCCAGTTGTCTTCCGATACCATTCCCATCATGGAATACGGGGAACCGCGCGATTATGAGATCGGCGGCATTAAAGTTACCGGCGCCGCCTACAGCGATGATAATGCCATCATCAGCATCGCCGGATTTCAGGTGGGAGACAAGATCCGCATACCGGGGGCCGATATACAGAAAGGGATCAAAGCACTATGGAAACTGCGCCTCTTTACCGATGTGCAGATCATCAAGGAAAAAACCATCGGCGATGTGATCTTCCTGGAGATCAAAGTACAGGAACGGCCGCGCCTTACCCGCTATTCCTATCAGGGCGTCAAGAAATCCTACCACGACGACCTCAACGACGAGATCGACAAATACCTCCTGAAGGGAGGTATCGTAACGGAAAACGTCAAGGTCAACGCCTGCGAAGGCATCGAACAGTTCTTCATCGGCAAAGGCTACCTCGACACCCGCTGCAATGTGCGGGAAGTACCCGACTCGGCCCGCGCCAATGCCGTGCAGCTCATCTTCAATGTAGACCGCGGCGAACGCATCAAGATCCAGGACATCATTTTCGTGGGCAACGAAAACGTCAAGGACCGAAAGCTCCAGAAACAACTCGATGACACCAAGCCCAAAAGACGGCTTTTCGCCTCTTCCAAGTTCATCAAAAAGGAATACGAGGAAGACAAAAAGGCCTTGGTCGATTACTACAACACCCTGGGCTTCCGCGATGCCCAGATCCTCAAGGACAGCCTGTGGCGCGAGGAAGACGGCGACCTCATGGTCCTACTCCGCCTCGAGGAGGGCCAGCGCTATTTCTTCCGCGACATCGCCTGGAAAGGCAATTCCATCTACGATACCGAGACCCTGGCCGGGGTGCTGGGTATCGAGCGCGGGGAGGTCTACAACAAAGAACTGCTCGAAACGCGCCTGCGCTTCAGCCAGGACGGCCGCGACGTCAGTACCCTCTACATGGACAATGGCTACCTCTTCTTCCAGGTAGACCCCATAGAAATAGCAGTAGAGGAAGATTCCATTGACCTCGAAATACGCATATTCGAAGGGCCGCAGGCCACCATCGACAAGGTGGTCATCAAGGGCAATGACCGAACTCACGAGCACGTCGTGCGCCGTGAACTGCGCACCCGGCCGGGCCAGAAGTTCAGCCGCTCTGATATCATACGCTCCCAACGCGAGATCATCAACCTGGGATACTTCAACCCGGAAGCCCTGGGTATCAATACGCCGGTCAACCCTCAGCGAGGCACCGTGGACATTGAATACACCGTGGAGGAAAAACCCTCCGACCAGCTGGAAC
>CAYVVK010000428.1:5877-6090 GCA_964454855.1 uncultured Phaeodactylibacter sp.
CTCTCCGCCGGCTGGGGCGGCGCCCAGCGTGTGATCGGCACCCTCGGCGTGTCCTTCAACAACTTCTCCCTGCGCAACATATTCAACAAAGAGGCCTGGAAGCCGCTGCCGCAGGGCGACGGCCAGCGCCTGTCGCTGCGGGCACAGACCAACGGCGACTTCTACCAGTCCTATAATGCTTCCTTTACGGAACCCTGGCTCGGCGGCAAAAAG
>CAYVVK010000429.1:0-6084 GCA_964454855.1 uncultured Phaeodactylibacter sp.
TTTCAATAATTTTATCATTCCCATCGGCGCGGCCTGCTTCCTGCTGGTGCTGGGCCTGGTGGCCGGCAACTGGGAGCACAGCTACCTCATCCCCTACTCCTATTTCAGCCTCATTTTTATGGAATACCTCTCCGGTGAGGAACTCTTTACCCAGAAGCACCTGCTGATCAGCCTGGCCTATGCGGTGGTGTTTTTTGGGGCGGGGGATTTGTTGTTCACTCGGAAGGAGGCCTGAGGGCCGCGGGCCTGGCGCAGAGCGAATCAGACATAAGCGGAGAGCACCTCCTGAATCTTAATTCTGCTTTGTCACTTTAAAATGAAGCAGATGACAAACTATTTTGCTGTGGCAAATAGTTGTGGCAGGCCTTCAGCCTGCACCCCCATAAAAACCGCTCTCTAACCTGGGGCGTTGCCCCAGGCTGAGGTGTTACAGCCCTACAGGCTGTTGAGTAGGCCGTTGGGCCTACGTCCTGTCCTTCGGCAGGGGCGCAGTACATTGCCCGGCGCCACCGCCTGAAAGTTAAAGCCTGCCTGAGTAGACTGCCCCGACGAGTCCGTATGGAAAGGCCTGCTACATCTCAACCTAGAGCACATTAGGGTTGAAAAATTAGTTCCACCTTTAAAGCGGAAGGGCCTCGTCAGGAGAAACTTATCATAGGGCTGGAGCCTAAAACCACGAATTATTTTTTCAAACGCAGGCTCTCCCTCGCCGATGCCAAGAGGTACAGCCTGCCCCGTTTCAGCAGGCTGAAAGCCTGCCACAGCATAAGCCTGGGGCACCGCCCCAGGTTTATAGCCCAAGCCCCGTATTCCAGGCTGCCCGATACGGGCCCGTCGGGGAAGGCCTGGCACAGCCTTATCTGCTCTCGGCAAGTGCAGCTTTCTTTAAGTGACTAAGTGGTATTAATACCGATTTAGGCATTTTGGATTTAGGATTTTTGCAAGGCCGGCTATCCCAAAAAAGCACTCACTCCTCCCGCAGCCGGAAGCCCACGCCATGAATATTCTCGATCTTCAGCCGTTCATCCTGACGCAGGTATTTGCGCAGGCGGGAGATAAAAACATCCAGGCTGCGGCCCAGGAAATAGTCGTCTTCGCCCCAGAGGCGCTTCAGGATGGCGGAGCGCTTGAGCACCTGGTTCTTGTGTTCGGCAAAGAGTTTGAGCAGGTCGGCCTCCTTCTGGGTGAGCTGGCGGGCCTTGCCGCCGTTAAGCAAGGAGAGGTTGGTATAGTCGAACTCAAATTTTCCGAGGCGGAAACGGTCGGGTGCCTGCGGGCTGCTCACCTTGCTCCGGCGAAGGAACACTTCCACCTTGAGGATGAGCTCCTCGATGCTGAAAGGTTTGGTGATGTAATCGTCGGCGCCGAGGCGCAGGCCGTGCAGGCGGTCTTCCTTGAGGGATTTGGCGGTGAGAAAGAGGATGGGCACCTGGGTATCGTACTTTCTGATCTCACGCGCCACGGTATAGCCATCGATCTCCGGCAGCATCACATCCAGGATGCAGAGGTCGAAGGTTTCTTCATCGATGGCCTTCAGGGCCTGTTTGCCGTCGGTGCAATGCGTGATGCGGTAGCCTTGCAGTTCCAGGTTGTCCTTGGTCACGAAGCTCAGGCTTTCGTCGTCTTCCACGTAAAGGATATGTGCTTTCATGGGTTCGTTTTTTCAGGCCAGCTTTCTGAGCCGCAGTTGTGCCCGCAGCCAGAACTGGCGCAGTTGCCCCTGCAGAGCGCCTTTTGCCTGGGGTATGAGTATGCGGACGGTAGTGCCCTGCCCTTCCCGGCTGTCCAGGTGGATGCGCCAGCCGTGCGCATCGCAGATGCTCTTGACGTAGTAGAGCCCCAGGCCGAAACCTTTCACCTGGTGTACGTTGCCGGTCGGTATGCGGTAAAACTTATTGAACACCTTATGCAGGTGTTCCCGGGGGATGCCGGCCCCACAATCGGAAACCGAGATCTGCACCTGGCCATTGGTGGCTTCCGCCCGGAAAGTGACGTCGGGTATTTCCCGGCAGTACTTAATGGCGTTGTCGATCAGGTTGTGCAGGATGTTCGTCAGGTGCAGGCGGTCGGCATCGATGCTCAGGCTGTCGACATCCAGCTCGCTGCGCAGGAGCCCTCCCGCTTTTTCGACACTCACGGAAGCGCTGTTGGCTACGGCCCGAAGCACCTCAGCAAGCGGAATGCGCTCCGGCTTGATCTCAAAGTTACCCTTTTCTATCTTAGCCAGCTGCAGTACTTTTTCCACCTGTGTGTTCAGCCGGTGGTTCTGTTCGCGTACGATATTGGCGTAGCGGTACAGGCGTTCATCCTGCTGGACGAGGGGGTTGTTCAGAAAGACGTCGGCGGAGATCTTTATGGTGGAAATGGGCGTCTTGAATTCGTGGGTCATGTTGTTGATGAAGTCTTTTTGCAGCTCCGACAGGCGCTTCTGCCGCAGGATGACGAACATGGAATAGGCAAAGAAAATGATGACCACCAGCAAAATGGCGGAGAAGAAGATCGACAGCTGCATCTTGCCGAAGAGGTAGCCGGAGCGGGTGGGGAACTTGACGCTGAAGTAATAGGTGAACTTATCATCTTTAGGCAGGTTGCCCAGCTCGATGTTTTTCTTCTGGCCGGGATTGTAGCTGCAGTAGCTGCCGTAGACCATCTCATTGGTGGTGCAATCGTAGACGGCATATTCGAAATCGAGGTACAGGGCCAGCTTCTCGAATTCCTTTTGGAGAAAATACTCCAGGTTATTGGCGTCGATCTCACTTTCGATATTGACCACGTAGTAGTTCGTCGTGCGGCGGTTGACGATATTGCGGGGTGGCAGGTTGCCGTTGTTGAGTTCCACCAGGTCGCAGGCCACGCGGTAGAGGGCCAGGTTGATCTTCTGGTTGAGCTCCTCCTCGTTGACGTTCCAGGTATTGAGCACCCAATAGGCCTGCACGCCAATGATGCCGATGATGGCGATGGCGCCCAATACTATGACCCTGAAAATCGTACTGTTCTTCATAAACTCTCCCGGCTGGAGCTTTTTTATGCCCGCACTTCTAAAGTATCAGGATAAATCGGCTTTGAAAAATTCTTAACAGCTCATTAGCAAAGCGATAGGGCGTTACTTCAATTGCATTATTATGTTTATTTTTACGCCCGATGCGATGCCATAGTTTACATACGGGCCTTATTCTTTCTTTTTTTCTGCTGCTTGCTCTTCTGGGCTACAGCCAGGAAAGCGGGAACCCTTTTGAGCTCAGCCCCCGTCTGGCGGCCCCTCCGGTGAAAGACACGGCTGTCGTGGCCGATACCGGCAACCCTTTCGACCTCGTAGCCCCCAGCACTGTTGCCGGGAAGGAGGCGCCTGAAAGGCCGGCGCCGCCGAAGAAGAGTGAAAAAGCCTCCGAGCAAACTGCTCCCCTTGCTAACGAACTGGCGCTATCGTCTTACAAGCGCTTCCTACTTATTACGAATATGGGCGCCCTATTGTTGTTGGCCGTACTGCTTACTCTGTTCCGCGCACAGCTCGGGCGGGCTTATCGCGCCTTTACCAACGACAAGCTGCTCAACCAGTTGCAGCGCGAGCGGGAAGTAGGCGCCGGCCTCCCCTATTACCTCTACTACGGCTTCTTCATGATAAATGCCGGCTTTTTCATTTATCTGATCAGCCGCTACTACGGCGTTTCCGTTGCCGAAGGGCCCTGGCGGAGCCTGCTGTACTGCATCGCCGGCATCAGTGGCCTTTTTATCGCCAAGCATCTGTTGCTGGGCATCATCGCCGCCATTTTTCCAGTCCAAAAAGAGGCCAGCCTCTACAATTTCACGATCGTCATCTTCGGTATTATTCTCGGCATTGTACTCCTGGTGGCCAACCTGCTGCTGTCATACGTGCCGGAAGAATACAGCTGGCACCTCCTTATGGGCACTCTGGGTATCATCGCCCTGGTATACCTCTTCCGGTATCTGCGTGGCCTGTTCATCGCCGAGCGTTTTTTGCTCTTTCACAAGTTTCACTTTTTGTTGTATATTTGCACCGTTGAAATCGCCCCTGCTGTGGTATTGGCCAGGCTTATCATCGGCTAAGCAGCATAGGTGCAGAATTGATAACAAAGCATGTTGAATGGCAGCAAACGGCAACGCGAAGAAAGAGGCGCTCAAGCCTGTGAAAACCATACTGGTTTCGCAACCCAAACCAGAAAGATCTCCTTACTATGAGCTCGAAAAGAAATACGGGCTACAGATCGATTGGCGGCCCTTCATCCATGTGGAAGGCGTGGATGTCAAAGATTTCCGCAAAGAACGCATCCGCCCAGATGAATTCTCCGCGATCATCTTTACGAGCAAGAACGCCGTAGACCATTTCTTTCGCATCTGCGAAGATATGAGGGTCAAAATGTCCCAGGACACCAAGTATTTCTGCCTGTCGGAAGCCATCGCCAACTACCTGCAGAAGTTCATCGTTTACCGCAAACGCAAGGTGTTTTACGGCAATCGCAACATTCAGGACCTGGCGCCGGCCCTGAAAAAGCACAAGGCCAAGGAAAAATTCCTCCTGCCCTGCTCCAACCTGGGCGCCAAACAGGTCTCCGAATTCCTGGAAGAGAACGGCTTCGATTTTAAGGACGCCATGATGTACCGCACCGTCAGCAGCGACCTGTCGGACCTCAGCGATGTCACCTACGACGTGCTGGTCTTCTTCAGCCCGCTGGGCATCAAGTCGCTCTACGAGAACTTCCCCGATTTCAAGCAAAGGGAAACCCGCATGGCGGTCTTCGGCAACAGCACCAGCCGCGCCGTGGAAGAACGGGGCCTGACCATCAATATCAAGGCCCCGGCCCCCGATACCCCCTCTATGACCATGGCGCTGGAAAAATATTTGCAGGAGTCGAATAGGGATCTTTAGGGAGATGTCAGACGTCAGATGTTAGCGGGCCCCGGATGTTAAGCGTAGCATCCGGGGCTCGCTAGTACTACAGCTCCGACGGTCGCCGGGATGTCGGTACGTTCCACATCAATAGCATCGATAGCATCAATAGAGCCCCCAACTTATTTTCTAAAAACTTGTTTTTTTTGGTGGAATGAAAGATCCCTTAATCCATATATTAAAGAAAAGCCTGAAGCAGCCCCTGCCCGGCCAGGAGGCGCAGTACCGCATGGCGCATGTGGTGCGCCGCAACCGGCAAAGCCCCCCTCCCGACGCCCGCATGGCGGGAGTACTGGCCCTGTTCTATCCCAAGGACGGAGACTGGCACATTGTACTGATCGAAAGAGCCACCCACCATCGCTCCGACCGGCACAGCGGGCAGATCAGCTTTCCCGGCGGGAGGTTCGAAGAGGGAGATGGTTCTCTGGAAATGACGGCCCTGCGGGAGGCTGAAGAGGAAGTAGGTGTAGACCCCGGCCAGGTGGAGCTGCTGGGGCGGCTCACCGAGCTGTATATTCCCGTGAGTAATTTTCTGGTCAACCCCTTTGTGGGCGTCACCCCTACCCGCCCCGCTTTTCGCCCGGAGCTCTCCGAGGTGAAGGCCATACTGGAAGTACCTTTCCAGCTGTTTCAAAAGCCGGAAACCCGCCAGAAGACCGACCTGCACCTGGCGGAGAACATCATCCTGCGCAATGTGCCCTATTTCGACATCCACGGCCAGATCGTCTGGGGCGCCACCGCCATGATGCTCAACGAACTGGTCGAAATTCTGAACCAGGCCGAAAGTCAGTCGGCAATGACCCGGTAGATCAGCATGCCCAGCACCAGAAGAATGAGGAGTACGATGAGGGCCGAGGCCCCGCTCTCCGCCAGCCGCTCGAAGGTGGGAATGAACTTGACGGCGAAGTAGCCCAGGGCGGCGAGCAGCAGTACGGTGAAGACAATTTGTCTGGCGTTCATGGTATTCCAAATTTCCGGCAAAACTACATCCTTCCCAATGAATATAAAATGATCGGCATCACAAAAGCGCTTCCCGACATCTGATTTCTTCGTATATTTAACAGGATACTCCAGAAAACCATATGCCTGAGATCCATTATCCTTACACTGTTGTTCCGGCTGGCCGTACTCTCCTGCTACAGCCAGTTGCAAGGCCTGCGCTTTCGCCAGTACACCAT
>CAYVVK010000430.1:0-1049 GCA_964454855.1 uncultured Phaeodactylibacter sp.
TACCTGTCAATTAATTAACTCCCAAAGCGCTAGCTATAGGTGCCGGAGTGTGAGAAAGCCACCCCTCAAGCCTCCACTCCGGCATCCACAGCCCATACGGGCCTACGCTGCGCTTCGGCATCCATAGCATCCTGTAACTTTTCCCCCATTCTACATTATGCCTCCAAACACCCTCGGAGGCAAATGGGCCTCTTTTTGCCCATTTTTTCGAAACTTTAACATAAAAGGAAGGAATTTACGTTAAATTCTCTGCGCTTTTGTGGATAACAGATATAATAAAAATGTTATATTTGCCTCCACAATTAATCTCCTGATATTCTGATTTTAAAAATAAAG
The DNA here is from genome assembly GCA_964454855.1 of uncultured Phaeodactylibacter sp. Taxonomy (GTDB): domain Bacteria; phylum Bacteroidota; class Bacteroidia; order Chitinophagales; family Saprospiraceae; genus CAYVVK01. Next base: position 337 of record CAYVVK010000430.1, read on the forward strand.
GAGCTTATTTGCCCTTTTTGCACCCACTAATGAGAACGTCCTGAAGGCTGGCAAGCGGTATTGCCCATACCCCCTGGCGTGCCGGCCGAAACTACTACTCTTCAAATTTGGTTTTGTGTAGCGTACTTATTAAACGGCTACAAATTATTACAAAGAACTTATGAAGCGATTACTGTTATTTTCAGTACTCTGCCTGATGTTGATGGCAACGGCCAACGGGCAGAAAGATATTCTGGAAGGGCTTTTCGACAAGGAGAAGCCCGATTTCCACGCCACCATCCTCCCCACGGAAGAAGAGGGAATGGTAAAGGTGGCTTTCTATTTTACCCACAGCAGCCTCAGTACACTGGAGGCCTCCTTCTGGATCAAAGACCAGGGCGCCAACCTGATGAAGAACGGGCGTAAAGAACTGGTGCAGGGCCTGAAAAAATACGGCAACCGGCAACAGGACACCCTGTTGTTCAAAGGCTTGCAAAACCAGCATTTCTATACCATCGGTATCGACTACCGCAATCCCGGCGCGCTTTCCAGGAAGTTTGAATCCACGATATTAAAGGAAGGATACCACTATACTTTCCGGGAAGAAGAACAGGCGGCCCGGGAGCCCCAAATGCAGCGCCCGGAACCCCAGCCACTGGCCCCGGAAAGCACCCCTGCCCCCTGTGAAGACCCCAACCTTTTCGTACGGGTGGAACCCTCCGGCTATTGCAGCG
>CAYVVK010000430.1:1059-2235 GCA_964454855.1 uncultured Phaeodactylibacter sp.
AGTGCGAGGACTGCCAGGGCCGGCCCTGGGAATTCAGCGTGGAAGTGCGCACCGAATACGGCCAGTGGGCGCCTCTGCGCGCCGACGGGCGCCGGCAAAACGCCGCCGGCATGGCCCTGCGTACCGAACCCCTCTGCACCCTGGCTCCCGGAGACTATTACCTGCGCGTGCTGGCCTGGGGAGAGAACTGCAGCCGCCCCATCATCCAAACCATCGGCACCCCGATAAATATTCCCGCGCCCGGGGAAGCGAAAAAAGAAGAGATGGCTGTTGCACCTCAGGGCCCCGTGGCAGATAAGAACCTTCCTGATACCTGTATTGTGGAAAGCGAGGCCGTCCTGGAAGGAAACCGCATTTCCGGCTTTATCGAACTGGAGCCCAATTCGCCCTGCGCCGATTACCGCCCCTTCGCCCGCGTAAGCTACGTACACCCCGGCTACCGGGATATCAGCCTGGGAGAATTTGCGCTGGTGCCGGGAGAGGACATCCCCTTTAACCTGGAACTCGATAGCCGCGACCTCAGCCGGGGCATTCACCCCGTGCAGGTCATCGTTTTTTTACAGCCGGAAGGCAGCGGGCGCACGATACCCGTCAGCTCCTTCCTGGTAAATGCAGCTCCCGCAGCGCCCTTTGCTGCACCGGGCGCAGCTCCGGAAGAGCCGGGTTTTGATTATAGCTCGGGCAGAGACGAGCGCGTGGCCATGCGGGGAATAGACGAAAGCGCCCGTCAACCGGAATCCACTGCCAACTGCCCCGCCATCGAGGGCCTGCAGCTGATCTACGTGCCCGACCGCCCCAACCAGCCGCTCTACATCGCCTGGTCGAACCCGGACTGTTGCGCAGCCAGCGGTTGCGAATACGAGGTCTGGGCGGGCCAGTCGCCGGAAGATGTGCAACTGCAGGTCAAAGGGCGTAAATCAGGCGCCCAGATCCGCGAGCTCATACAGGGTGTAGCACCCGGTGCGCAGTATTTCGAAGTGAGGGTAAATTCTCCCGAGGGCCTTCGCCTGGCTGCTTACATCCCCGGAAAGGGGCCGCGTTACGGGCAGGAAGAGGTGATGGCCTATCGAAAGCAATTCGAGCCCCGGGAGCAGGAGAACCTCCCCGTGGTGCACTCCGGCGGCCCGCAGGTAGGCGGCGGCCTGGCCGGCAGAATGGGCAGGGGAAGTGTGGCGG
>CAYVVK010000430.1:2245-6062 GCA_964454855.1 uncultured Phaeodactylibacter sp.
AAATCACCTGCCGCAGCAGCCACGCAGCCTCAGTTGCCGATCTCCAAATTCGAGGCCTGCCGCATTTACCGCGAGACCCGCATCATCGCCCAGAAACCCATTCAGGATGGCGACCGGGTGGCTATAGAATACGATTACGCAGATAAGGCCTACAAATATACGCTTTATCACCTGCCGGATAACGGAACGGACTGGGTGGTGGCTGCAGGGACTCAGGAACTGCAGGACAGGCCGGTTTTTGAGATACAGGCCCAGCCCTATCATTCCGGGAAGTACCTCATCCTGGCCTACAAACCCGAAACGGGATGGGGCTGCCTGTCGGCTCCGGTATCCGACCCCATAGAGATCACCGTATTGAGATAAGATAAAAATGAAACTCCTGTAAAACCAAACCTACAAAACGATTCTATGAGAAGACAATTCTACCCTCAACACTGGTTGATGGTGGCAAGCCTACTGCTATGGCTACTGGTGTTTTTCCCGGCCTCCCTTCAGGCTCAGGAGATCACCCTGCGGGGCACCGTCACCTCCGCCGCCACCGGAGAACCGCTGGATGAAGTAAGCATTATGGCCAAGGGCACCGACGATAAGGCCCTTACGGGAAAAAGCGGCGCCTTCGAGATCAAGGTGAAGCAGAGCTTCTATACCCCCTCCCCGCCTCCCACGCTGCTTTTCTCGCGCTCGGGCTACCAAACCCTGGAAGTGGAAGTGCTGGGGAAAAAAGAGCTGGAGGTGGCCCTGAAGGCACAGGGATCTGCTCTTTCCGAAGTGTTCCAAACCGGTACGGCCGCCGGGCAGGCGCAGAAAGCCATGCCCTATTCCGCGGGCGCTATGGAGGAAGAGCTGTTGGCCTTTGCGCCGCCGCCCACCCTTTCCGCCGGGCTGCAAGGCAAAGTAGCCGGCCTTACCGTAAATCCTGCGGGCGGGCAGCCCGGGCAGGGCGCCTATTTTCAGTTGCGCTCGGCCACTTCCCTGGCAAACGGGCAGCAGCCGCTGATCATCGTCGACGGCATTTATCTCAACCCCTCCTCCTCACTGGCGGATCTCAATCCTGAAGACATCGAAAAGATAGAGGTGCTCAAGGGGGCTGCCGGTGCCGCTGCATACGGTTCTCTGGGTGCCAATGGCGTCATTCAGGTATTTACGAAGCGGGGCCGCAACCTGCAGGTGGGAGACACCCGGGTCACCTATCGCGGAGAGTTCGGTTATTCGGAAACTGCCGGGCTTTACCCCGTCAATGAGTTCACCAATCGCGAGATCATCGAGCCCGACGGCTCGCAGCCCATACTGGGCGATGTGACGGGCAATGGGGTGCATGACACCCCCCTCCCCAATCTGCAAAATTATCAGGAAGATGTCCTTTTCCAGCGGGGAACTTACCAATCCAATACCCTTTCCGTACAGGGCAGGGGAGAGGCCACCCACTTTATGGTGTCGGCACAACGGCTGGACGATGACGGCATCATCAGGGGCAGGGAGGGGTTCTCCCGCAATACCTTCCGCGCCAACCTCGGCCATCAGGTAAGCAATAAGTTCAGGCTGCAGCTGAGTTCCATGTATTCCGCCTCGCAGCAGGGCCTGGTGGATCCCGTGTCCAACGGGGCGGGCAGCCTGCTGTCCAATACCCTGCTGCTCACCCCCATATTCGAGTTGGATGCCGTAAATGAGGAAGACGGTTCTCCCAATGACTGGGACATCGATAATACCGGCAACGGCATTACCAACCCGCTGTACTGGCGCAGCAATACCGAACAAAGCCTGGGCCGCAACCGCCTGATGGGCAGCTTCGGCGCCAGCTACCAGCCGACAAACTGGCTGACGCTGAGCTACGCCGCTTCGCTGGACCGGCTCAGCATGGAGTATGAGCATTTTGTAAAAAAAGGCTTCCTGAGCACTACCATCCCAGGCTTTTTCGGCCAGGAAGTGAAAGCGGACATGCAGAGCAACGGCGGCGGCATCCTGCAGTCGCGCCGCCAGGACAGTTACTTTACCTCCATGGCGGATGCTACGGTGGAGCGTTCCTTCAGCGGCTTTCAGATGGCCCTGCGGGGCGGCTTCCTCTACGAAGACCTCACCCAGGAATACTTCGAGGGCAGAGGGGAGAACCTGGCATTTGAAGACACCCGCTCGCTGGACAATGCCCTGAGCAACGTGCGCACTTCCTCCCTGATGGAAGAGGCCGTAGCCTACAGCACTTTCCTGCTGGGGGATATCGACTACAAGAAAAAATACATATTTACGGGGGCCTTCCGCCGGGAAGAGTCCTCTCTTTTCGGGCCGGAAGTGCGCTGGGCCAATTTCTACCGCATCGGTGGCGCTTATCGCCTGACCGAAGATGTGAAAATGAAGTTCTTTCAGGAACTGAAATTCCGGGCAGCCATGGGCACGGCCGGCAACCGCCCCGCCTTCGGGCAGCGCTTCGAATCCTTTGAGCTGGTCAACGGCGCGGCCAGTAAGAACACCCTGGGCAATGACTTCCTGCGCCCCTCCACCACCACCGAAATGGAAGTAGGCGTCGATGCTACCTTCCTTAAGGGCTTCACCCTGGAATTCAGCTACATCCAGTCTACCACCGAGGATGTGATCCTGCGCATGCCGCTTTCCGGCGCTTCCAGCTTTTCCGGGCAGTGGCAGAATGCCGGCACCATAGAATCCGAGATCTACGAGGCCACCCTGCACACCGATTTCGCCCGCCTGTTCAAAGTGCAGAGCAGCAACTTCCGCTGGGGGCTGAGCACTACCTTCCTCAAAATGAATCCCACCATCACCCAATTGGGTGTGCCAGCCTACACCACCGGCCCTGGCCTGGAGCAATCCGATATTTTCCGCATGGAGGAAGGGCTTGCACCGGGCACCATGGTGGGCGAGGTATTTGCCACCGATCTCAGCCAGCTGCAGGAACAGTTCGATGTAGACCCCGCCGATTATACCCTCAACGAACTGGGATACGTGGTGCGTAAGGATCAGCTCGGTACAGCCGAAGAGCGCCCCTACCGCCTGATGGACGAGGACGGCAACCCCATCGTTCAGCCGCTGGGTAATACCAATCCAGATTTCCGCGCCGGCTTCATCAATATCATCGGCTACGGGGGCTTTTCGGTCTATACCTTGTTCGACTGGAAAAAGGGGGGCGAGCTGTACAACCTCACCCGGCAGCACCTCTACGGGCAGGAGCGCCACGGCGATCTGAGTAATTACGATATCGCCGGCGGCTTCTTCGCCGAAGAGGGCCTGAACAACGGCGGCCGCCCCAACAACCACTTCGTGGAAGACGGCAGCTTCTTTATGCTGCGGGAGGCCGCCATTTCCTATACCCTCAAAGGCCAGCAGCTGAAATACATCCTGGGGGGCTTTATAGAAAGCGTGCAGTTCAGCCTCATCGGCCGCAACCTCTTTACCTCCACCGATTATTCTGGTTTCCACCCGGATGTCAGCAGCCCGGCCGCCTATCCCTACAATCTGTCGAACCGGGTGCCTGGCGCTCCGGGTTCCGCCCTGCAAACGCCCAAGGGCGACCCCAGCCTCTTCTTGGTGGATGCTTTCAATTACCCCCTGCGGAAAACCTATACCCTGAGCCTGCAGCTTACTTTCTAAATCCGAAAAAGAAAAATAGCATGATAACCAACATACGCCACATCCTCCTTTCCTGCACGATCTTCCTGCTGGCTACCGCCTGCAAAGACCTGAATACCCTCAACTTCAACAACCCGGGGCGCGACGGCGTGCTCGCCACGGGAAGCGACCTGCAAAAAGTACTCGACGGCGGCTATGCCGCCTGGTGGCAGGGGGTACACGGAGCCTCCCCGGTGCTCGCCCT
>CAYVVK010000431.1:0-2550 GCA_964454855.1 uncultured Phaeodactylibacter sp.
AGGTTGGACGCTTTTGAATGCCAGGCGGTTGTGAGAGCCCATGATCTTTCCGGCTTCTCGAAGCGTAGCGAAGAGCCGCCCAATACGGGCCCGTCTGGGTATGGCCGCTTTCCGACTTCCGACTTTGTCCAGCCTTAGAAGGCTGGCCTGCACCGTCAATTCGTTCTGCTGTCATTAGCCGCTGCCATCACGGCCTGATTTCCGTCACAATGCGTACTTTCGGCTTCCGAAAACCCGCCCTTTTTGTTAGCTTTGCCGCAGCAAACAAACCGATAATAAAATGGACGCCAATACCGCCGCAGGCAAAACTTCGACAAGAACAGACTGGATCTTATTTTTCGTATCCCTGGTTGCCTTCATCGCGCTGCTGATGTACGCCGATGAATGGTTCTGGATCGCCATGCCCTTCATGCTGACCTACCTGGTGAAGGCATTGAATGCTATGTAGCCTCCCGGCTCTGTAGGGTAGCCTTCGGTTTTAGCTTTGCCGGATAAATCCCTGCCTACCTTGGCGGTATCGGCAGGCAGGCGGCGCTCCGAGTGAGCCGCCTGTGCGTGCCGTTGGGTGTGGAAGATTTAAACTCTGCGCGGGCCTGGAAGCCCGCGCTCCCTGGGCTTTTCCTCCGCCCTCAGCTATCCCGCCGCACCCTGATCCCGTAGGAATCTTATATCGGTAGCCCTTAGGGCGGCCGCCTGCCCATGCCGTTAGGTATGGGATATAAAACTCGCGGGCCTGGAAGCCCGCGCTCCCTGGGCTTTTCCTCCGCCCTCAGCTATCCCGCCGCACCCTGATCCCGTAGGAATCTTATATCGGTAGCCCTTAGGGCGGCCGCCTGCCCATGCCGTTAGGTATGGGATATAAAACTCGCGGGCCTGGAAGCCCGCGCTCCCGGCATCATTCCACCTTTGCCGCCGCCGCCTTATCCAGGAACCAGTGCAGGCCCCCCTCTTCCGGCCGGATATGAGCCGCCGGATATTCCCGCGCCTTTCCACCGCCCCCGAGGATATCCTCTACCCTTTCCGCTTTGTTTTTACCGGTTACCAGAAAAACCACCTCCGTGGCGTTGTTCAGCACTTTGCCAGTCAGGGTGATGCGCTGCTGTCCCGTTTCGGGATGAACCGCCACCGCGCACAAGGCGGGAGTTAACAACAATTCCATCTGATCGGGAAAGATAGAAGCCGTATGGCCGTCTTCCCCCATGCCCTGTATCACCATGTCGAAGGAAGGAAAGCCGTTCCTGGAGGATACGTAGCGGAGGAGTTCCTCCGCATAGCGGCGGGCCTCCTCCACCGGTTCCGCCTCCCCTTTTATCCGGTGGATGTTTTCTTCCGGAATATCCACTTTTGAGAGGAACAGCTCGTGGGCCATTTTGTAATTGCTCTCCTCATCATCCGGCGGTACGCAGCGTTCGTCGCCCCAGAAGAAGTGCACCTTGCTCCAGTCGATACTGTCCTTATACTCCTCCGCCCAGTGCTCAAAGAGTACCCGGGGTGTGCTGCCTCCGGAGAGGGCCACCGTAACAATGGCCTTTTCTTTCAGCCAGCTGGCAAAGAATTCGGCGAAATCATGAGCTACGCCTTCCGGCGTTGAGGAAATATGAATTTTTCGGGCCATGGGATTGTAGGGTTTTTCATCATTGGAGTTCGTAAAAATCCTTAGAGCTGGTGAGGCTGCTGCAGGGGTTGCGCCAGTTGACGTTGTCCCCTTCGATCAGTTTGTTAGCCACATCCGGCCCCCAGCTGCCTGCCGGGTAGCCGTACAGCTTAGTGTCCGAGCGGTTTTCCCAGGCGTTCAGGATGGGGTCGACGAATTTCCAGGCCGCCTCCACGGAATCGCCGCGGGCGTAGAGGGTGGCGTCGCCCTTCATCACATCCAGGATGAGGCGTTCGTAGGCCTCCGGCACCTCGGCGTCGGTGAGGTCGGAATAATGGAAATCCATTTTCACGTTCTTCACCTTAAAGCCGGCGCCCGGCACTTTCATGCCGAACTGCAGCAGCAGCGCCTCATCGGGCTGAATGCGGATGATGAGCTGGTTGTTCATGTTCATGAGGTCCAGCGTATTGCGGAAGAGGTGATGAGGTGGCGACTTGAAGTAGACCACGATCTCGGTGGCCTTTTCGGGCAGACGCTTGCCCGTGCGGATGTAGAAAGGAATGTTCGCCCAGCGCCAGTTGTCGATATAGAATTTGAGGGCCACATAGGTCTCCGTATTGGAATCTTTCGGCACCCCTTCCTCTTCCCGGTATCCTTTTACTTCCTGCCCATCCATCTTGGCGGCCACATACTGGCCTCTGATGACATATTTTTCTACCTCCAGCTCGCTGATGGGCCGGATGGCCTGGAAAAGCTTTAGCTTTTCGTTGCGTATGGAGGCGGCGTCCGCCATATTGGGCGGTTCCATGGCCACGTGCGCCACCAGTTGCAGGAGGTGGTTCTGCACCATATCACGCAGGGCGCCCGACTGGTCGTAGTAGCCGCCTCTCTTCTCTACGCCAATAGTTTCGGAAGCGGTGATTTCGATATGGTGGATGTAATTGCGGTTCCAGAGG
>CAYVVK010000431.1:2560-6056 GCA_964454855.1 uncultured Phaeodactylibacter sp.
AGCAGGTTCTGCACCGTCTCCTTGCCCAGGTAGTGGTCGATGCGGTAGATCTGTTCTTCATCGAAGTACTGCAGCAGTTGCTTGTTGAGCTCGCGGGCGGATTCTTCATCGTAACCGAAGGGTTTTTCAATGACCAGCCGCTTCCAGGCCTTGTTGCTGTTGTTGAGGCCTTTCTCCGCCAGGAAGGCGGGGATCTTCGTGTACAGGCTGGGGGGTACGGAAAGGTAGAACACGTAGTTTCCACCAGCCTTATGTTCCTCGTCGATCTTCTTGAGGCGCTTTTCCACCTTGGCGTAATCATCGGCAGATAAGGTATCTATGGCTTCGTAGTGAAGAAAGCCGGCGAAGTCGTCCTTCTTCTCTCCTTCGATGTGCGGGTTATCACCAAACACCTCTTTTCGGAATTCGGCATCCGAGTATTCGGTGCGGCTGACGCCCAGTACGGCGAAGTTTTCGGGAAGGAGCTTGCTTTTGTAGAGTTCGTAAATGGCGGGGATGAGCTTTCTCTTCGACAGGTCGCCCGAGGCGCCAAAGATGACAAATACTTGTGGGTCCATGTGTGTGCTATTGGGTGAAGGCTCCGCCGGGAAAATGAACGGCGAAATTATATTTTGGAATAATGCAAAAACTTGCTTTCCTTAATATCTGTTATTCTAAAGGTTTTGATAAGCCCAAAGGTTTTACACTACACTTTATATTTCTATGAAAATTGGAATCGCAGCTGATCACGGTGGTTTTGAGCTTAAGCAGCAAATTGTCTCTCTCCTGACGGAAAAAGGATACAAAGTGACCGACTTTGGAGCCGACACTCTGGACCGACAGGATGATTATCCGGATTTCGTAGCGCCTCTTGCCCGCGCCGTGGCCAGTGGCCTGGCCGACCGCGGTATTGCCATTTGCGGAAGCGGGGTCGGCGCCGCCATTGTGGCCAACAAGGTGAAAGGCGTACGCGCCGCCCTGATCACGGAGACCTATTCGGCCCGGCAGGGCGTAGAGCACGACGACCTCAACCTGCTTTGCCTCGGCGGCCGCGTCATCGGGCCGGAGCTGGCCAAAGAGCTCATCTCCGCCTTTCTGGAAGCCCGCTACACCGGCGAGGAGCGGCACGAACGCCGCCTGGAAAAGCTCGCCCAACTTGAAGAAGACAATTTTAAATAAACCCACACTATGAATTCTACCTACGATTTCGGAATGATCGGCCTGGGCGTCATGGGCCGCAACTTTTTATTGAACGTTGCCGACCACGGCTTCTCCGCCGCCGGCCTCGACCTCGAAGAGGAAAAGGCTCGCGCGCTGGATGAAGAATCGGGAGGCCAGCCGGTCAAAGGCACTACCGACACCGCCGAATTCGTGGGCATGCTGAAGCGCCCCCGCAAGATCATGCTGCTGGTGCCCGCCGGCAAGGCCGTCGACAGCGTCATCGACTCCCTCCTGCCCTACCTGGAAGAGGGCGACCTGGTCATCGACGGGGGAAACTCCTTTTTTGAAGACACCAACCGCCGCCTGGAGTACCTCAAAGGCAAGAACATACAATTCCTGGGCGTGGGCGTCTCCGGAGGAGCGGAAGGCGCCCGCCGTGGCCCGAGCATCATGCCGGGCGGCAGAGGCAATGCCTATCAGTTGGTGGGGCCCATCCTGGAGGCCGTAGCCGCTAAGGTGGATGGCGACCCCTGCGTAGCTTACCTGGGCAGCGGTTCCGCCGGGCACTACGTCAAAATGGTGCACAACGGCATCGAATACGGCCTGATGCAGCTCATCGCCGAGGCCTACGACATCCTGAAAACCATCGGCAACCTCAGCAATGAGGAGCTCCACAAGGTGTTCCGCCGCTGGAACAGAGGCGCCCTGCAGTCCTTCCTCATCGAGATCACGGCCGACATCTTCGCCAAAAAAGACGAAGAGGGCGATGGCTGGCTCATCGATAAGATCATGGACAAGGCCAAACAGAAAGGCACCGGAAAATGGACCTCCCAGAACGGCATGGACCTGGGCATCTCCGTGCCTACCATCGATGCGGCAGTGAGCATGCGCGGCATTTCCGCCCTCAAGCGGGAAAGGCAGCAGATCGCGCCCCACTTTCTCAGCGCCATCGGCAAACGGCCCAAAGCAGACAAGGAAGAACTCATCGAACAGATGGAGAAGGCCCTGCATTTTGCCTTCGTCATCACCTATGCCCAGGGCATGAATCAGCTGGCGGAAGCTTCCGAAGAGTACGATTACGGACTGAAGCTGGAAACCGTGGCCCGCATCTGGCGCGGCGGCTGCATCATCCGCGCCGGCCTGCTGGAAGATATGCGCCAGGCCTACAGCGAACAGCCCAACCTGCGCAACCTGCTCTTCTCCTCTCTCTTCCAGAAGCCGCTGCTGGAAAAGCAAAAAGAGGCCCGCAGCATCATCAAAAAGGCGATCGACTTTGGCGTGCCTACCCTGGCCCTGTCCTCAGCCCTCAATTACTTCGATGCCTACCGCAGCGCCCGCCTGCCCCTAAACCTGGTGCAGGCACAGCGCGATTACTTCGGCTCACATACCTATGAGCGGGTGGATAAGGAGGGGACATTTCATACGGAATGGTAGGGCAAGCCGAAACACCGAAACACCGTTAAGTCAGATTTCAGATGCCAGACGCCAACACACCAATATACCTCTATACCGCAAAACCGTAATACCGCAAAACCACAATACCGAAACACCATGGAAGCCAACTATCTCCAAAGCATCCGCCAGCTCTTCAAATACTACAAAAGCCTGGGCGAAAAGGCCATGGCGCAAGTTCCGGACGAAGGGCTGCACTTTCAGCCCAATGCCGAGAGCAACAGCCTGGCCATCATCGTCAAGCATCTGCACGGCAACATGCTTTCCCGCTGGACCGGTTTCCTGAACGCCGACGGCGAAAAAGAATGGCGAAACCGGGAAGGCGAATTCGAAGATACCCTAGACAGCCGGGAGGCTATCCTCAAAGCCTGGGAAGAGGGCTGGCAGTGCCTGTTCGACGCCATCGAGCCCCTGAAAGACGAACAGATGGAAGACATTGTCTACATCCGCAATGAAGGCCATACCGTGCTGGAGGCCATCAACCGGCAACTGGCGCACTACAGCTACCACGTCGGCCAGATGGTATACCTCGCCCGGCAGATCAGGGGGGAAGGCTGGCAGTCGCTCAGCATTCCCAGAGGAGGGTCGGAGGCCTATAACAAGGAAAAGTTTGATCATGACAAGGGCAGGCGGCATTTTGTATAGTGCCGCGATCCTCATTAGGGTTGAAAGATTAGCTCCACCTAGTGCAGTCGGCAGTAAATAGTTGACAGTGGGCAGTCGAAATAATCAACAAGTTATCAATCTATTATAACACCAACTACCTGTCAATTAATTAACTCCCAAAGCACTAGATAGTTATAGGCCAATCCTGTGTTTCCAGGCTGCCCGATACGGGCCCGTCTGGGAAGGCCTGGCACAGCACAGTGCATTTTGTGGCAGCCCTACAGGCTGCGGGCTTTTG
>CAYVVK010000432.1:0-1439 GCA_964454855.1 uncultured Phaeodactylibacter sp.
TGCCCTCAGCCTGACGGGCTCCGTCATCAACGACTGGATACAGGCGGGAGCAGGATACAACGTCACCGGAGAGGCGCCGTACTGGTTCTTCGGCCTGCGGCTGCCCATCATATCCCTGGCGCCCAACGGCCTGGAAACGGGGCAAATGCCGGTGCTGGACCCTTGAAAGGGTGGGTTGGGCTGTTGATTTAAGCCAGGGTACGGTTTTCCACCGTGCCCTGGCTTGAAAAATATACCGCGACGCCTTATGCCTGGCAAAGCCAGGGCGCAACTCCAAGTTGCACCCTGGCGCTGCTTACTCCTCCCGCCGCGCCAACAACTCCGCCGGCTCCACCTCCAGCAGTTCCGCGATCTCGAAAAGCGTAGCCAGCGTAGGCTGTTGCACATTACGGCACCAGCGGGAGACGGTTACCTGATCTTTGTCCAGTTGCTCAGCCAGCCATTTGCCGGTGCGCTTCTTTTGTTTGAGCACTCTTTTTATCCTGTTGTATTTTTGGTTTGCCATACTACCGTACTTGTCTCCCAAAGTATCACAAATGCACAAGATGGACAAAATGTAAACAATTAACGACTATAAAATTTGCACTATAGTCGTATTTCGAGTATATTTGTCCCGTTAACGCCTAAAACCCATAATCATGCAACAGACGTTCTCTCTGCAGCAGAGGCAACCCTCGTGGTTCCTCCTGTTATTCGCCATTCTTATTGCTTTGCTTGTTGGTTTGTATGTGCATCTGACGGCCCGGGCCAGCCAGCCGGTACCGCTGTCAGTGGAGCTGAAAAAGACGGTCGGCATAGACGCGCCGGATCACCTCTACGAAGAGGCCATTGTGCACGCGGCAAAAAACCTGGCCCTGGAACTGGATATCGAGCTGGAAAATTACGATATTTCGAGGGAGGCATATGAGGAGATTGTGGATATGGCGGAAAAGAAGTTCAGCAAATGCCTTCAATACAGGCTATATCCCACAGCTTCGAGGCGCTATACTTGTTACACTTGTGTGTCGAGGCCTAAGGTCATTCTGAAATACGGGCAGACATACAAAATCGGGCAGACATGTGGCGATCAAAAATCAAGATATGGAACAGATTTGCCTGAGCCAGGCCTCAAATTTTTTGAAGAATTTGAAGGCAATATTTTTGAAGTAATGGTCGCTGAATATGTAAAGCTAACGTTGTTTCAACACAGCCTGGAAAGAAAAGATATTTTGAAAACCAATCATCTCTCCGGAGTGGAAATGCCTCTTCCTCCGGGGAATAAAATCTTAAGATAATGATTTCCCTCTTTGTAAATAAGGAAACGGATGAAGCGACGATGCAGCTTTACAGAATACTCGAAGGCTTCAACCTTCCGGAAGATGTTAATATTACCATCAATAACCTTAAAGAGGCAGAAAGCGGCATCCTCCGCAAGAACGGCAAGGTAGTAGACATCTCCC
>CAYVVK010000432.1:1539-6052 GCA_964454855.1 uncultured Phaeodactylibacter sp.
TGGCCAATTGCTACACTCTGGAAGACGTGGTTCGGGAACTGATCGGCCTGATCGCCAGGGAAGAATAAGCGGAATAAAAACTTACCAAAACCAATGATCTCACTATTCGCACAAAAAAACAATGAGCAGGCCACCCTGGCCCTCTACGAAACCCTTCAAGACATCGACTTTCCCGAGGATGTGGGCATAGCCATCAACAACATCGAAGGGGGAAAGAGCGGCATCCTCCGCAAGAACGGCAAGGTAGTAGACATCTCCCTGGCCAACTGCTACACCCTCGAGGATGTAGTGCGGGAGCTGATCGGCCTGATCGCCAGGGAAGAAAAGGCGGAATAAAAACACCAAAACCATGAATAAAACAACCTTCCTCCAACTCCTGGGCAAAGCCTACAACTTCCCCGAATACTACGCGCTCAAGCTGGATTCCGCAGAAGAGATCATCGAGGACAAGAAGGAAGATTCTGGAACGGACAAACTTTCGCTCCGGAATTTCTTCGATGCCCTGCTCGCCGAAGAGCCGGCAGAGGAGCGCGAAAAGATCTGGGGCCTGCTGGCCGATCATTTTGAGGTAGAATAAGATCTGCCTGGCAAAGCCAGGACTCCTGTTATTCGCCATTCTTATTGCTTTGCTCATTGGTTTGTAGAGATAATATCTTTGAAGTACGGGTTACAGAATATGTTAAGCTACTGCCGTTCGAAGTCAGTAAAGAACGGCAGGATATTATAAAAAATAATAACCTGACAGGTGTTGAGATGCATCTCCCGCCTGGCAACAAAATCTTGAGATAGCATGATCTCTTTATTTGTCGAAAAAGAAAATGAAAAAGCCACTTTGGATCTGTATCGGGTTCTGGAAACTCTTCAACTTCCGGAAAATGTGGATATTACAATCAATAATATGCTGGATGCCAAGAGCGGCATCCTCCGCGAGAACGGCAAGGTAGTCGACATCTCCCTGGCCAATTGCTACACTCTGGAAGACGTGGTTCGGGAACTGATCGGCCTGATCGCTGAGAGAAAGTAACCCCATGGCTGATGTATGCTCCGTAGGGACAGCTTTTTGCCCCTTTTCCCTTCGTTAAAGGCTATCCGGCTGAGGGGCAAAAAGCTGTCGCCCCATTCACCCAACCGTGTACAACACCACCTTCTCCTGCTTGCCCCGCAGCAGCAGGTCGCCGATCTTGCGCAGCTCAAAGGCATGCGGCGGCACGCCCAGCCGGTCCAGCAGCCCTTTCGATAAGAGGATGTTGACGCCCACCTCATTGCACTTGGATTGTATGCGGGCTGCCGTGTTGAGCACGTCGCCGGAGTAGGCAATGTCGCGCTTGACCACGCCCACTTCGCCGGCCATGACATGGCCGTAGTGCAGGCCGGCCTTGAATTCCGGTACTACCCCGTAGGTTTCCCGGTAGTAGTCCGTTTTGCGGCGCAGCGCCAGCTGAATGTCGAAGAAGCAGCGCAGGCAGTTGGCGTTTTCCAGGCCCTTGTCCATCGTCCAGCTGATGACGATCTCGTCGCCCACGTACTGGTAGATCTCGCCTTTGGCGTAGATGATGCTGGGGGTAGCGTGTTCGAAAAGGTTGCGGAGGAAGAGGAAGTATTGTTCTTCGCCCAGCTGCTCGGCAATGGTGGTGGAGGAGCGCAGGTCGAGGAACATGAAAATGCGCTCTTCCCGTTTAGGGTGGAAGTACTTGCCCAGCAGGAAGGACCGGAAAGTGCCCGGCCCGTACTTGTCGTTCACCTGCAGGATGATCAGGGTGCCGAGCACGACGAACAGCCAGAAGAAATAGCCGTTGAGGGTATTGATCTCCAGAAGATGGCCCGCCGCCTGCGCCCATGCCTCCTGGCTGAATACCGATAAGCCGCGTCCCCGGCTGCCCATAAAGAGCTCGATAAATATGGTGATGGCCGCAAAAATGACGGTGAATGACCAAAATATATTGAACAGGGCCCAGCCATATTGCTTGCCACGCAGCCATTCTTCCCACACCAGCACCAGGGTGCTGCCACCGATCAGCCCCGCCAACAGGCCTGACAGCAGGCTGGCCCGCAGGAATAGCCCCGGGCCCAGTCCCGGAATGTCACAGCCAATACCCCGAATTTCAGCGTAGATATTGAAAAATTGAAACAGGGAAATGAGCATCCAGCCCACGGTGATCCAGAAGATCTTGCGGGCCTCACTCTTGAATTTGTTACTGGCGAAGTAGTCCATAGCTGTTTGTCCGTTTCCTCAAAGGTAGCGGGTTTTTTGTTTCGGTACTTTATACTGAGGATAGGATTCGCCGTTTGTTGTTTGCAAGGGAAAGTGTTCGGAAAGGGTTGAACAGTCTCATACCGCTTCGCGCCCTTCGCGGTTTGGCGGTGTGCAACCTACTCTGACCAAAATCATTGTACTTCCCTGCCCATCCCTTTAACTTGATTTACTTTTCAGACAGTACCGGCGCTTTCGAGTCCTGTCGGCTCCTTGCCGGCGATCTTTCCTTTTCCGACAGCCCGCACCTGGAGCTGAACAACATCAGCCTGGTATTCGGCTTTCCCGGCAATACGGTGTATGAGCTCACACTGGCCTACCGCAGCCAGGGTGGGTTGGACAATATACAGGTCAATGACGGGCCCTTACAAATCCTGCCATTAGGGGAAGTGCCGTTCCGTCCGGCTCCCGGCATCATGGCCTTTCCCACCACCGGCGCCGATACCGAACGGCTCACCCTCGCAGGGCCGGTCTCACAACTGCGGATCGGCGGCCAGGCGCTACTGCTGGATGACGTATGCATCAGGAAAAACTATTTCGGCAATCCCTCGGCCTGTAATGGCTTTGATGAACTGGAAACAGGGCAAACTTTCGGCCTCGGCCCCTGGGTGACGGTAATAGCGGAATCCGAAGATTTTCAGGCTTACATCCTGACGGACTCCTTTCCCGGCGCTGCCACAGGCACTACTCCCCTGATCACGGCCGTAGATAACCACCCCGGCTTTGCCGGCAGCCTTCACCTTCAGCTCGATAATATCGGCATTTACATTCAACCGCTGCTTCCGCTCTGGCCGGGCTACCACCTGCCCCGCCTTACTTTTAAGTATCGCAGCCTGGGAGAACTGGAGCACTTTTCCATCAACGAATGGCCGCCCTACGAAGGTGCGCTTGCCGATATTCCCTCGGATTATTTCCCCAATTGCATCATTTCTCAGTACTTTGAATCAGGGGCTAACTACCTGAGTATTGAAGGGGAACTGCGCGAGATCCACATTGCGGGGCAGCAACTGCTGGTGGATGACATTTGCATGAGCCCGATCACGGATGTCGAAGAAGTGCCGCTTCTGAAAAGGCTTTCGGTAAACGTTTTCCCGAATCCGGCCTCTCCGGGATACACGCTTTACGTCCGGCTGGAAGATACCCCGCTCCGGGATACCGTTTTTGAGCTGTACGACAGCAATGGAAGAAGGGTAGGGGCGGCGCAGGAACTGCGGGGTGAACTGACGGAAATTTCCCTGCGAGGGCTACCGCCCGGCCTTTACTTTTTCCGGTTGATAAAAGAAGGAGCTATACAGAGTATGGGAAAAGTAATACTGCAGTGATACGGCCGGAGAGCCTCATGGTGGGCAAGGCCCGGGCAGTTTGCCCCCCTTCCGGCAGCCGGGCCTGCTTTTGACTTTTGCTTTTTATCTTTCGCGGGTTTACCTTTGTCAAAACAAAACGCCATGCCCTACCTCACCGCCAACAGCGTTAATCTTTACTACGAAGATACCGGCGCCGGCCCCGAAACCATCGTTTTCTCCCACGGCCTGCTGTGGAGCAGCCGCATGTTCGCCGCTCAGGCCGACCACCTGAAAGGCCGCTACCGCATCATCGCCTACGACCACCGCGGTCAGGGGCGCAGCGAAGTGACGCCCGGTGGTTATGATATGGATACCCTCACCGCAGATGCCCTCGCCCTGATGGACGGCCTGGGCATCGAGCGCTGCCACTTCGCAGGACTGAGCATGGGCGGCTTTGTGGCCCTGCGCCTGGCCGCCCGATACCCGGAACGTTTACAATCGCTCATCCTCATGGAAACCACAGCACAGGCCGAGCCGGCGGAGAATGTCCCCCGCTACCTTATGCTGAATACGGTGGTCAAGCTGTTCGGCACCTGGGCCGTCAAAAGGCCGGTCATGAAGATCATGTTCGGCCAGGCCTTCCTGCAGGACCCGGAGCGCGCAGCCCTGCGTAAAAAATGGGCGTGGGAACTCACCAACAACAAACGCAGCATCACCCGCGCAGTGCAGGGCGTGATCAACCGCAAGCCGGTCCCGCCCGAAGAGCTGGCGAAGATACAGTGCCCCACCCTCATCATCGTCGGCGATCAGGACGTAGCTACCGTGCCCGCCAAATCGGAATACCTGAACCAGCACATCCCCAATTCGAAACTGGTGTACATCCCCAATGCCGGACATACCTCCAGCGTAGAGGAGCCCGATGAGGTGAATGCGGCGATCGAGGCCTTCCTGGCGCCTGCCGGTATATGATCCCCGGCGG
>CAYVVK010000433.1:0-6030 GCA_964454855.1 uncultured Phaeodactylibacter sp.
CCTTTTACCTTTTACCTTTTACCTTTTACCTTTTACCTTTTACCTTTTACCTTTTCAAAGATCTTCCCGCACCGAGCCCGGCACTTCCATCACCAGCCCACTGCCGTATGCTTTGGCCGGCGTCTGAAAGCCCACCGGCGCATCCCCGCCCAACACCCGCTGGGCGATCATCAGGCTGGCCACGGCCGTAAGGCTATACCCTTCGAGGGTTTGGAGGCGGACGGTTCGGTTTTCCCCCTTTTCGTTCTCTACTTCTCCCCATATCAGGCTCCTTGCCTTTGCCCGTTGTTCCTCGGAAGGGCCGGGAGGCTGTTTTTTGATCCTGCTTTTCACGATGGACCGCACCAGGGAAGTGCGCAACAGCCAGTTGAAGTAGCTCTGTAGTTTTACGTATCGATAAGTATTGGGATGCACCGAAGTGTAGGTTTCGATATTCGGAATGCCGGTGCTGTAATAGGCCGTCGATACATCCCCCCAGGGAATGGCCATGGTAAACAGGCTCTTCTCATCGGTAAAGGGCACCGTCATCGTTTTATGCCCAAGCGGCACTCTTTTGATCTCTCCTTCTTCTCGTACCGCCCCTCCTTCTCCCAGGTTTTCCGCCATGGTATTGGCCGTGCCGTGGGAAAAACTGCTGCCGGGGGTGGCGAAAGCCAGTTTGAGGTGGGTGGCGTCCGGCAGTTGCTCTTTGAGGTAGAGTGCGGTGCAGTCGGTAGGCACCACGTCGAAGCCGGTGCCCGGCATTAGCATGATTCCGGCCTCAGCGGCGCGTTTACCCAGGCCGGCCGCCATTTCAAATACCTCGATCTCCCCGGTGATGTCCAGATAGTGGACATGCCGGCGGATACAGGCTTCCATCATAGGGCGGGCAGTGTGGGCAAAGGGGCCTGCGGCATGCAGCACTACCGGAAAGCCTTCAACCTGACGGTTGATTTCCTCCGGCTCATCCAGCGGGAAAGCCCGGTACACATAGCCCAGCTCATCAGACAAGGCCTCCAGCTTATCGGCAGAGCGGCCCGCCAGTACGAGGGAAAGCCCCTGTTCTTTTGCTTCCCGGGCGATCAACTTTCCCGTATATCCGTAAGCACCGTATAAGAGTATGTGATTCTTCATAACTGCAGGGTCTTTAGGACAGGCAAGTTACTAAGCCCGCCTGCCAATTCCAGCCCGGAGCCGGAAAAATTTAAAGTTTTGCCGCAACGGAAAAAGCGCCGCTATTTTTCCACCAAAGACGACAACTGATGCTCAGCCTATTAAGCTTCCACCAACAGCAATCCACAGTTCATCCACCGTCAGGCCGTTAGGAACTTCGGCGCCTTTGGGAAATTTTTCTCACCCGGCTGATGGTTATAAGCACAACGCCTATTTACAAACTACAAAACTTTTTCGCCTATGATCGTCAAACTCACTTTACTCAAAAACCGGCTGCGGAATCTGAGCCGATCGGCAATCCTGCTGCTGGAAAAACACTGGCTGAAATTGCTGGCGGTTGCTTTCTTCAGCTTCCTGCTGCTGGAGCGCAATCTGACCCTGGAATTCCGGCTGAGCACCAGCAGGCCCTACTTACATATGGATGATACGGCCAAAGCAGAGCACGCGGCAAGGCCCACCGCTCTTCAGACGGCCTTCCACCCTGCCCGTGGGGAAGAAGGGGAAGAAGAACTGCAGCGGCAAAAAGCCTACATCCACAGGTTCAGCGATGTCGCCAAAGTGGAAATGGAAAAGTTCGGCATCCCGGCAAGCATCAAGCTGGCGCAGGCCCTGCTGGAAAGCCAGGCCGGAAAAAGCCCGCTGGCGGTACGCCACAACAACCACTTCGGCATCAAGTGCTTTTCGCGCAACTGCCGCAAGGGACACTGCAGCAACTTCCAGGACGACAGCCACAAGGATTTCTTCCGCATCTACGGCACGGCCTGGGAAAGCTTCCGGGCCCATAGCCTGATGCTCAAGCAGAATGAACGCTACCAGAATCTCTTCCGCCACAGCAGGGCGGATTACCGCGCCTGGGCCAATGGGCTGGCAGGGGCGGGCTATGCCACCGACCCGGATTATGCGCAAAAGCTGATCCGGCTGATCGAAAGGCATGGGCTGGATAGGTATGATGAGGTCTGAACGTCTGAAGGCCTGAAGGCCTGAACGTTTGAACGTCTAAAGGTCTTGAACCAGCAAATTACAGCCCCGCACATCACTGGCGTCGAGGCGGCCGAGGATCTCGAAGCTGCCGTCATCGTATACCCGCCCGAGGTCATCGGTGGCGATGAAGCTGATGGTATCCAGGTTGGCCAGGTCGATGATGTTGAGGGCACCGGACTTGCCGTTTTCCTGCAGGGAAAAGGGGTCGGTGATCTCCCGGGCCAGCACCTGCATGCCGGGGCTGGGAAAGAAGAGGCCGCCGCCCCTGGAGTACGCCTGGGAAAGGAGCTCAGTCATTCCGTATTCGGAGTGGATCGTTTCTACCTGAAAGGCGGCGCTGAGGGCGGCGTGCAACTCTTCCCGTGTCAGCTCCTTACGGCGCCCTTTCATGCCTCCGGTTTCCATGATGATGATGCCGCTGAGGCCGGTGGGCGCCTCTTCCGCCAGGCTGAGTAAGGCAAAACTGACGCCCAGCAGAAGAGTGGGAATCCCCCTTTTTTTGCACCGGGCTAAAATCTCGAGCAGGGCTTCGGTGTTATATAAGAAGAACCCGCTTTCGGGGTGGCGCGATTGCCGGATAAAATCCTCGGCCATAAATACCAGCGAAGAACCGCTGCGCTCCAGGTAGGCAGGAAGGAGGGCAAGAATGCAATACTCCTCCACCGGCCCGTAAAAATGAGCGAACCCCCGGCGGGCGTTCTGCCGGTAAAAATCCGGATACCGCAAATGGTGGCGGCTGCTCTGCTGGCCTGTGGTGCCGCTGCTGGTAAACGTCAGGGCCGGCTCCCAATCACCGGTTTTAATGTCATAAGACTTAAAAAACTGTATGGGCAGAAAAGGAATGGAGGCAATTTTCGTTACCTTTTCAGGATCTGTTTTCAATAATTGCAAATATTCACGATAGAGCGGATTATGGCGTGCCTGAAAGCGGAAGACGTCCATGGCCAGGGCACTGAAATCAGCTGCGGAAAGCTGCTGAAGCCTGCTTCTTAACTGATTCGCTGTTTCGGTGGTATTCACGTTTGAGTGATTGATTGAATGACTGGAAGTGGCCTGTTCTTTTACAAATATCAGCAACCATCTTTCCTCAGATATGGTTACAATAAAATGATAATGAAAAACATCCAGGCAATATGAAAACTAAAAACTATCTGTTGTTGTCCGCTTTGGCCTTTGGCCTTTTCAACTGTGTACAACCGCCTGACTATCCGAATGAACCGGAGATCAGCTATATAGGCTTCAACAAGCTGTCTATTGCCCAGGGCAACCAGGACGCGCCTCCGGATACGCTGATCCTCATGTTCTCCTTTACCGACGGTGATGGCGACCTGGGCAACGACACGGATTCTATTGACATCTTCTACACCGACAGCCGCGATGGTTTCCGGGGCTTGAGGCGCCTTCCCGTCATACCCGACCAGGGAACCGGCAACGGCATCTCCGGCGAGGTCACCCTGAAGTTTCCCAACAAGCCGTTTAACATTTGTTGTACTTACCCGGATGGTGCTACTGCCTGCCAGCCTAACCCCAATTTTGCCACCGATACCTTTTCGTATACGTTACAGATCCGGGACCGTGCGGGCAACTTCAGCAACGAGATACAGACCGAGACGGTCACTATTCTTTGTAACTGACCCAGTCGATGCCTTTACGGAGCAGGGCCAGGGTCCTGGCCTCTTCCGAGCCTTCCTCCGGCTGATGGCTGTATTCCCAGTTGGCTACCGGCGGCAGGCTCATGAGGATGGACTCGGTGCGGCCCTCCGTATCCAGGCCGAATTTGGTGCCCTTGTCCCACACCAGGTTGAACTCCACATAGCGCCCCCGGCGCAGGCGCTGCCACAACTGATGCTTTTCTTCGTAAGGTTCTTCCTTATGCTTTTCCAGAAAGTGAAGGTATAAAGGGGCGAATGCCTCACCGACATCCTGCACGAAGGCAAAGCGCGCTTCTTTGGTAAACCCTTCCTGATCGCTAAGGCGGTCAAAAAAAATACCGCCGACGCCTCTTGTTTCCTGCCGGTGGCGGAGGAAGAAATAATCATCCGCCCATTTCTTAAAAGCCGGATAGTAAGAAGCGTGATGCGAATCGCACACCCTTTTGAGTTCCTGATGAAAATACCGGGCGTCCTCGGGTACGATGTAGTGGGGCGTCAGGTCAATACCTCCGCCGAACCACCAGATATTCTTTTTTCCTTCCTGTTCTACCTCAAAATAACGCACGTTCATGTGAATAATGGGCACTATCGGGCTCTTGGGATGCAGCACTATGCTGACCCCGGTAGCCAGGAACTGCCCGGGATCGATGCCCAGGGCACGGCTGACCTTTTCCGGCATCGGCCCGTGAACGGCAGAGAAATTTACGCCGCCCTTTTCGATCTGGCGCCCCTGAATGACGCGCGTCCTGCCCCCGCCGCCTTCCGGCCTTTCCCAGGGGTCCTCGCGGAACTTTCCGGCTCCATCGCCCTTTTCCAGCCGGGCGCAGATGCTATCCTGTAATTTTCTGAAGTAACTGATGATATCGGCCTTGTCAGGCATAGGCTATAGTTTGGCTTTTGCAGCAGCAACCACTTTTTGGGAATTACCCACAAATATTTCCCCGTCTATGAGGATCACGGGCCGTTTCAGAAAGGTGTATTCCGCCAGGAGCAGGCCCCGGTAATCCTTTTCGGAGAGTTCTTTCTCATGCAAGCCCATAGCACGATACTTCCTGGCCCGCCGGCTGAACAGGTTTTCGTAGGAGCCCGCCAATGCGCTCAATTCCTCCAGTTGGCCGGCCTGCAGGGGCTCTTCTTTAATATCCTGCATTTCAAAACCCGCTCCTCCGCCAAGTTCCCGGATGATACGTTTACAGGTATCGCAAGTCGACAAATAATATATCTTTTTCATGCTTCAGGGCTTTTCCAGGCAAAATAAAGTATTAATTTACGGCCAATACACAGAAAATGGTAAAATTTACATAAATGGCTCGAATTTCGGAATCTGAACTCATTCTCAACCCCGACGGAAGCATTTACCACCTGCATCTTCGCCCCGAGGATATTGCCCGCAACATCATCACTGTCGGAGACCCCGAAAGAGTGCCCATGGTATCGAAGTACTTCGACTTGGTGGAGGTAAAAAAAGAAAAACGAGAGTTCGTTTCGCATACCGGCCGTATCGGTAAAAAGCGGTTTACCGTCATCTCTACCGGTATAGGAACCGACAATATCGATGTAGCGCTCAATGAGTTGGATGCCCTCGTCAATATTGACCTGGAAACGCGGGAGGCCCGTAAAGCACACCGCAGCCTCAATATCGTACGCATGGGCACCTCCGGTTCCATCCACGAGGATATTCCGGCGGGCCAGTTCGTAGCTTCCGCCTATGGCCTGGGCCTGGATAACCTCATGTCATACTACCACTACCAGCCCAACCTGGGAGAAGCCGAGCTCACCGATGGCTTTCGGGAGTTTTTATCCTTCAAAAGGCCTTTGCCTTTTTACGCCTGCGAAGGCAGCCCGGGCCTGCTGAGGTCTTTGGGCAAAGACATGCACCAGGGCATTACCCTGACCAGCCCGGGTTTTTACGGCCCTCAGGGCAGGATATTGCGCGCGCCCGGCCGCTACGATGCCGATTTTTTCCGCAGCCTGAGCCAGTTCAAATACCAAAACTACCCCATCACCAACTTTGAGATGGAGACCTCCGCCATATACGGGCTTTGCCGCCTGCTCGGGCATCAGGCCCTGTCCACCAATGTCATTATCGCCAACCGGCGGACGGGCGCCTTCAGCAAAGACCCCAAGGGAGATGTAGACCGGCTGATCAGGAAGGGATTGGAGGCGATAAGTGAATCCGATCTTATTGAATAACGTCAGTTCGGGATCAAACCCTTTGAATATCAAAAACTTGTAGCTCTCTGGA
>CAYVVK010000434.1:0-6029 GCA_964454855.1 uncultured Phaeodactylibacter sp.
TATAGTGTACAAAACTGCTCCGACTTCTCCAAATAGCGCTAAACACATACAATTCTTTGACGGCCCTTTTTTTGGAGGCGCCGGCCGGGGCTTTCTTCCTTTCCAAAGGCCTTGCAGGCAGGCCAGCCGGTGATAAAAATCAGCCGCCAAAGTGATCATTGTCAGCCACCCCGCCAAGACAAAGCATTAGATTTATAATCAACAAAAGAGAGGATTACTGAGGCTTTTGTTGTCCTATTTTAACCAGACTAACTACCGCAGCGCCGCTGCCTGAAAAAAGTCAAAAGCCATGACCATTTCCGACAAAAAGACCCTGAGAGACATACAAAGCATTTTCAACAAAAAATTTCCCAATCTCAGGCTTGAATTCTACTCCAGCCAGCACGATACCGGAGAAGGGTCGCCCCTGCAGGAGCGGCTAGATCCGGAACAGCCTCTGAGCATTGTACGCACCATCCACACGGAAGGCGACCTGAGAATATCCAAAGACCTTACCGTTGCCGATTTCGAGCGCATCTTCCACGACAAGTTCGGCCTCAACGTCCAGGTCTTCCGCAAGTCCGGCAACCTCTGGATGCAAACAACTTCTACCGACCACTGGACCCTGGAGCAGCAGGACCGCAAGGGGGGTTCCTCTGAAGTGCATTACAAAGAAAAATACAAAACATGATAATGGCCGATAACACCAGCACTGTTGCAGATATCATGAGCAGGAATGTGCTCTTCGCCCATAGCAGCCATAGCTTTACGCGATTATGCCGCCTGTTCTTCGAAATGGACATCCACCACCTGCCGGTAGTAGACGACAGTGCCCATCTCATCGGCATCATAAGTGCTAATGACGTCCTTAAAGCCTATGGCCGCAAACTCCCCGCTCTGGGCAGCGCCGATGAGGACACCCTGAATGGGAACATCACCGTCTTTGACCTGATGACCTCCGACCCCATCTGTGTGGCTCCCGAGGCCTCCCTGGGGGAAGCGGCGGTTTTGCTGGCCGAAAATAACATTCAGAGCCTGCCTGTGGTCGAAGAAGGCCGGGTGGTAGGTATTATTACCAGCCGGGATCTGGTCCGCCACCTGGCTGATAAAGAAAAATAACATAGTTAAAATTGGCTTTTGCGACTAGGACGAGGGGCGATCATCTTCATGATGGTTGCCCTTTTTCAATGACAAAAGTCACTCCTCCTCCATGATAGCTATCATGATAAATTCGGCCATGCCCCTTTAAATTGATCATGCAGAAGACTGAAGAGCCGCAAAAGCCAAAGCCATCCAGGCGTGCTTCTCGTTGCTTCTGCTCATTTACCAACCAAAATCAAACCCGATAATGAAAAGCATCCTGGCCCCTACCGATTTCTCGGCCTGCGCCCGTCAGGCCACGGACGCCGCCGCTGAGCTGGCTCGCCGGTTCGGCGCTTCGCTCCACCTGCTGACCTGCATCGATATCCCTCCCAACTGGGACAGCCTCACGCCCCGGGAGAAGGCACAGCTGCCGGAAGCCCAGCAACTCATTTACAACACCCAGGTACTGCTCAGTGACCTGAAACGCTCCTACCCCGGAGTGGATGTTAAAACCGATTTTTGTGGCGGCAGAGTAGTACGGGAGATCATCAGATATACCAACCGCTACGCCATCGATTTTGTCGTCATGGGGTCACATGGCGCCGGTGGCAAGAACGAATATTTCATCGGCTCCAACACCCAGAAAGTAGTACGCGAGATACACTGCCCCGTACTGGTCATCAAAGAGCCGCTGGAAGAGGTGGACTTCAGCAAGGTCGTCTTCGCCAGCAGCTTTCTAGAGGAGGAAAAGGAATCTTTCCTGCAGTTCAAGGATTTCGTCAAGCACTTCGTCCCTGAGATCCACCTTGTGGAAATACATACTTCTTCCCTGCTCGACCCGCCCCTGATCGTAAGCCAGGAAGCCATGGAGGGATTCCGGGAACTCTGTGCGCCCTTCAGTTGCAAGACACACGTCCACCGCAATTTCAATATCGAAAGAGGCATCCGGGCCTTTGCCGATGAGGTCGGCGCCTCTCTGATCGGGATATCCAACCACAACCGCCACCCGCTGAAACGCATGCTGGTGGGCAGCAATGTGGAAGCGCTGATCAACCATTCCAGCATTCCGGTGCTGAGTATCGATTACGAAAAAACCAAAGTGCCTTCGGAGTAATTTCCCGGGCGGGAGCGGTATGCCGCATCTCCTTTTAGCCATTATTCCCTGAGAGAAAAAAATACCCATGAAAAAGATCTTATTTCCCACCGATTTTTCCGAAACGGCGGCCAGTGCCTTTCAATACACTGCCCAGCTTGCGGAAACACTAGGCTGGAAGGTTGACGTGATGAATGTCTACCACATTCCCCTAAACGATGCCGGCCGCGTGCCTCCCGACTCTATCGACCAAATGCTTAGGGAAAAAAAGCGCACCATAGAAGAGCGCCTGAAGGAATTCGTCAACGGCAGCCCGAAGGAGCAGGCTGGTAAACTTCGGGCAGACTACGGCATCTTCACCTATCAGGAGATCGTAGATGCCGCCCGGCAGGGGGAATACAGCCTCATCGCTATGGGCACCAAGGGAGAGCGCAACCCCATTGAAAAAATAATGGGAAGTGTAACGACCCACACCATGATGAACGCCCCCTGCCCGGTACTCGCCATTCCGGAAGGAGCGGAATTCAGGGAGATCAAGCACATCGCCTACGCCACCGACTTCGAGCCCAGCGATGAACACGCTGTCGAGCAGCTCATGGAGTTAGCCGGCCAGCTCAATGCCGCCATCCATTTCGTGCACATAGACACCAAGGCCTCCGCCGGTAGTATGGAAGATTTTGTAATGGTGGAAAATTACCCCTTCCCCTTTACCGATTTCGCCGTCGTCGGCAGCCGCTCGGCCACCCAGGGGCTGGATGCCTTCGTCAAGGACCGCCATATGGATGTCCTGGCCCTCTTTATTCCCAACCGCCGGCTTTGGGAAAAGCTTTTCCATTCCAGCTTTACCAAGCAGATGGCCTTCCATGCCAGGGTGCCGCTGCTGGTGTTTCATGAGTAGGGGGGTGAGGTGTTGCGGTGTTGCGGTGTTGCGGTGTGCGGTGTGCGGTGTTGCGGTGTTGCGGTATTTCGGTGTTGAGGTGTTGCGGTGTGCGGTGTTTCGGTGTTGAGGTGTTGCGGTGTGCGGTGTTGAGGTGTAAAGGTGTTGCGGTGTGCGGTGTTGAGGTGTAAAGGTGTATTGATATAACGGTTTTGCGATACAATGGCATCTGGCATCTGACATCTGGCATCTGGCTCAACGGTTTTACGGTGTTGAGGCGGAAACACAGGTAAGCCACTTTGTCTTCCACACGTAACCACTTCCGCACATAAAAACCTCCCCTAAAAAGCCTGCAGTTCCACCAGTTTCTGATATTCTCCGGCCTTGCGGAGGAGGGTTTCGTGGGTGCCCCGTTCGATGATATGGCCGTTTTTCATCACGACGATCTCGTCGGCGTGCTGAATGGTGGACAGGCGGTGGGCGATGATGATGGACGTGCGGTTCTTCATGAGTTCCACGAGGGCCTGTTGCACCAGCTTTTCCGATTCGGAATCCAGGGCGGAGGTGGCTTCATCGAGGATGAGAATGGGCGGGTTCTTGAGAATGGCGCGCGCGATGGTCAGCCGCTGGCGCTGCCCGCCGCTTAGTTTTCCACCGCGGTCGCCGATATTGGCCTGATAGCCGTTCTCGGTAGCCATGATGAAATCGTGCGCATTGGCCACTTTGGCGGCCTGCACCACTTCTTCCATCCCGACGCCTTCCATGCCGAAGACGATGTTGTTGTAAATGGTGTCGTTGAAGAGAATGGCTTCCTGAGAGACGATACCCATCAGGCTGCGCAGGGCTTTCAGCTGATAATCCCGGATGTCATGCCCATCGAGGAGGATCTGCCTCTCATCCACATCGTAGAAACGAGGCAGCAGGTCGACCAGGGTGGACTTGCCCGCACCGGAGGCCCCGACCAGGGCCACGGCCTTCCCCAGGGGGATCTCCAGCTCGATATGGCGCAATGCCGGCCCTTCTTCCCTGCGGTAGGTGAAGCTGACATTTCGGTATTCAATGCCTTGTTTAAAATGCCGCAGGGGCAGGGCGTCCGGTTTTTCGGTAATGGCAACCTGTGCATCGAGTACGCGCTCTACGCGTTCCATGGCGGCAATGCCTTTCTGTATGTTGTACAGGGCCTTGGCCAGGGATTTTGCGGGGTCGATCACATTATAAAAAGCAAAGATAAAAGTGAGAAAGGTCTCGGGTTGCAGGTTGCCGGAAAACACTTGCCGGGAACCATACCAGAGCAACACGGCAACGGTGGCAATGCCGAGAAATTCCGAGAGCGGAGAGGAGAGGTCGCGCCGCCACAGCAGGCGGGTCAGCGCCCGGCGATAACCGTTATTTTCCTTTGCGAGCTTATTGCGCTGATACTGCTCGGCATTGAATCCCTTGATGATGCGCAGGCCTCCCAGGGCTTCCTCCACTATGGAAACCAGGTTGCCCAGCCTTTCCTGCACATCCCTGGAGCTACGCTTGAGCGAACGCCCGATCCCGCCGATGACCACGCCGGTGAATATCATGAGGATAAAGACGAAGACGGTCAGGGAGGGGCTGACGTAAACCATAAACCCCAGGGCGCCGATAATGATGAGCGGCTCGCGGAATACAGCTTCCAACACATTGAGTATGCTCCACTCCACCTCCTGCACATCGGCGGTGATGCGCGACATGAGGTCGCCCTTGCGCTCTTCCGAGAAATAGGAGAGCGGCAGAATGAGCACCTTATCAAAGAGCTGCTCACGGATATCGCGGATGATGCCGTTGCGCACCGGCGCCATGAAAAAGAGGGAAAGATAGCGGAAGAGGTTTTTGAGAAAGAAAACGGAAAGTATGGCAATGCAGACGAAAACCAGAGCTGCTTCTTTGCCCTGAGTGAGGATCAGTTGGCTGAGGTAGTAGTTGAAAGAGGTGGTAAGGCCTTCTATACTGTTAATGGATTCCGGCTTCAGCATCACCGGTTCGCGCCGGTCGAAGAGGATCTCCAGGAAGGGGACGAGCAGGGGGATGCTGGCCGCGGTGAACACCGCAGTCAGTATGTTGCTCAATACATTAAGTGTCACATTGGGCTTGTAGTTGCGCAGGTAGCCCAACAGCCTCCAGAAGCTTCTGTTCATGGCTCTTCTTCATTTCATTCTTTCATCTCGCTGCCGGTAGGCTCCAGGACGAAGGCAGCCTCTCCCTTTTTCAGTTCATAGGTGATCACCTGTTGGCCCGCCAAGCGTTCCGCTTCGGTCCCCATATTCTCATATACCGGAAAAGAGCGCTTCAGCGCCGTACCTTCGAGCGTAAATTCATCATCTCCCTGATAGCCTTCCAGCATATCTGCAGGAGGTTCCTGCACATTGATGGGGCCGTAAGAGCGGTTCCGGTAGGAAGCAAAGCCATAGATGGCGCTGGAAGGCTGTTCTCCCACATTTTTCACGAACACATAAACCTCCGGGAAGCCGTCCTGGTTGAGATCGGCCATGCGGGCGTCCGTGGCCAGGCCCTGTATGTTGAAGGACATGGTGTCGTTGCGCTGCTCCAGGCCGGAAGGAGCCACCGTCAGGGTATTGCCCTGCGTGCTATTGGGAGAAGTGATGGTGAACTGTACTTTTCCTTCGCTGAAAGTTTCCTCGAAGGCCTGCGGTTCGTCTGGTGCGGGCGCTTCGGGGCTCCGTTCAGCGGCTTCTCCGGCTGCTTCCACGCTGTCGGCCGCTTCCTGATCGGCCGTGCTTTCCGCATCGGAGGAAGAGGAACTGCCGGAGCAGCTAAAGAGAGCCAGGAAGAAGGCGAAGGCCAGGATTCTCATGGTAGTTGTTATTTGCGCTAGCGCCTTGGAATTAATTAACTGAAAGGTAGCTAGTTTTATGCTATATTGATAAGCTGTTGATTATTTCGACTGTTGAGCGCAGCGAAACCCGTATGGGCCGACTGTCAACTGCCCATACGGGCCCGTACCGGGGTTTA
>CAYVVK010000435.1:0-6029 GCA_964454855.1 uncultured Phaeodactylibacter sp.
GGCGCCGGCCAGGGGATGTTCGCCCACCTCGGCTTTGGCGGCCCGGCGGAGATGGATGCCGAGATGGGCCTGCCCCTGCTGCTGCGCACCGTGCTTCCCGCCGGCCTCACGGGGCTGATGCTGTCGGCCTACTTCTCGGCCATCATGTCTACCGCCGACAGCTGCCTGATGGCGGCCTCCGGCAATGTCGTGACCGATATACTGGATAAGATCTACCCTTTGAAGGGAGACAATAAAAAAATACTGCGCAGTTCGCAGATCGCTACTCTGCTTATTGGCGCTTTGGCGCTGCTCATTGCCATGAGTATGCAGAATGTCCTGGAGCTCATGCTGTTGTCCTACGCTTTTATGGTCTCCGGCCTTTTCGTGCCGGTGATCGGCGCCATGTATTGGCGGCGCAGTACGCCACAGGCCGCCTTCTGGGCCATGCTGCTGGGCGGCGGCACCACCATGGGCCTGATACTGCTGAACTGGCAGCTGCCCTTCGGGCTGGATGCCAACATCGCGGGCATCAGCATTTCTGCCCTGTCTTTTATTATTTTGAGCTATATTACGCCACCTGTGAATACGGCGGATACACTGGCTTCAGAATCAAAATTAAGTTATGAGCAAGCTCCTAGAGCCAATATCGATTAAAAAGTTAACAGGCATCCGGCACTATCTTCATCAGCACCCTGAATTGCCCGGCGAAGAGTACAATACCGCCCGCTACGTCGCTGCTCAGCTTAAAGAGCTACCGCCTGGCCTGCTTCTGCAAGAGGTGGGCGGAACAGGAGTAGCTGCCGTTTTCAACAGTGGCAAGGATGGCCCCACTGTTCTTTTCCGCTCAGAGCTGGACGCCCTGCCGATACAGGAGGCCAATGAGTTCGAATACCGCTCGCAAACGGAGCGCGTGGCCCACAAATGCGGCCACGACGGCCATATGGCCATCCTTATGGGGCTGGCGCAGGCCATTGCCGCTGAGGCGCCCCGCCGCGGCAGGGTAATTCTCCTCTTCCAGCCTGCCGAAGAGATAGGGGCTGGCGCCCAGCGGGTGCTGGAAGACCCCGCCTTCGAACAGCTCTACCCCATAGATTATGCCTTTGCCTTTCACAACCTCCCGGGCTTCCCCCTGGGCCAGGTGCTGGCCAAGGAAGGGCCGTTCACCGCTTCCGTACAGAGCCTGATCATTAAGCTGGAAGGTAAAACCTCCCATGCCGGAGAGCCCGAGAACGGCATCAACCCGGCACTGGCCATTGCAGAGATCCTGCAGCAGGCGGACAAGATGTCCCTCCCCGACACCAGCTCCGCGGATTTTGCCATACTCACGCCCGTGCACATCCATATGGGCGAGGTGGCCTACGGCGTATCGGCCGGCTACGGGGAATTGCACCTGACCATCCGCACCTGGAACGAGGCTGCCATGCGGGCCCTGAGCGCCCGCCTGCTGGATTATATCGGCAGGTTGTCTCTGCAGCATAGCCTGAAGCTGGAAACCGAGTGGACGAATGTATTCCGCGCCAACCGCAATGATGCGGAGGCCGTGGACATCATCCAGCAGGCGGCCGAAGAAAACGGCTTCTCCCTGGAGATGCGGGAGGTGCCCTTTAAATGGGGAGAAGACTTCGGCGCTTTTACCCAGCGTTTCCGGGGCGCCATGTTCGGCCTCGGGGCCGGTGAAGATTGCCCGGCCCTGCACAATCCCGATTACGACTTTCCGGACGAGCTTATCGAACCGGGTATTAAAATGTATCGCAGAATCATGGAAATCATCCTGGGATAAAATGATGCTACCTACTTCAAGGATAGAGATCAGCAAAAAGGCGCTGGAGAACAACCTTCATTTTCTAAGGGAACAGATGAGCCAGGACGTAAAGATATCCTCAGTCGTCAAGGGCAATGCCTATGGCCATGGCATCCGGGAATTCATCCCGCTGGCGGAAAACTGCGGCAGGCGCCACTTTTCGGTATTCGATGCCTATGAGGCCTATTGCGTCAAGCAGGCCAGCCAGCATCCGGACACGGAAGTCATGATCATGGGCATGATAGACAACGAGCAGATAGAGTGGGCCATCGAAAATGACATATCCTTCTTTTGCTTTGAACTGGACCGCCTGGAACACGCGCTGAAGACGGCAAAGAAGATGGGCAAACCCGCCCGCATTCATATCGAGATCGAAACGGGCATGAACCGCACCGGCTTCGACCACTATGAACTTCCGGGGGTGGCTTATTTGTTAAGTAATAACAGGGAGCAGCTGAAGTTCGAAGGCTTGTGCACCCACTTTGCCGGAGCAGAAAGTATCGCCAACTACGTGAGGGTCACCCAGCAAAGAAAAGTATACAAACGCATTCACAAGTGGTTCCGCTCCCAGGGCCTGGTGCCCGCAGCCCGCCATACCGCCTGCTCCGCTTCCGCCATGCGCTACCCCCCCACCCGTATGGATATGGTGCGCATCGGCATTATGCAGTACGGATTCTGGCCCAGCCGCGAAACCTTTATTGACTATTCCAGCCAGAAAAAAGAAAAACAAGACCCGCTGAAGCGGCTGATCAGCTGGAAAAGCAGGATCATGGACATAAAAAAAGTAAAGACCGGAGAATACGTCGGCTATGGCACCACCTACCTGGCCAACGAAGAAATGGAGATCGCTACTGTGCCCGTGGGCTATGCCCACGGCTTCAGCCGCTCGCTGAGCAACCAGGGCAGGGTGCTCATCCACGGCAAACGAATGGCCGTCATCGGAATGGTCAACATGAACATCATCACAGTGGATATCAGCCAGCTGGAAGGCGTGGAAAAAGGCGACGAGGTGATATTCATCGGCCGGCAGGGCGATATGGAACTTTCCGTCTCCTCCTTCGGCGAATTCTCCGAGCAGGTCAACTACGAACTACTGACACGCCTGCCCGCGAACATCCCCCGCGTAGTGGTAGACTGAAAAGATTTTTGGCATCATCCATACAATAATATTCCCCTTCACGCCATAAACCTACACCGCAAGAACGGAAGCATTCATTAATGCAGAAAAAATTGAAGGAGGCACATTTTTTGCGTCCTAATAAAAAACCGATAAGATGGCATATCTTACATTAAACCGTCAAAAGCTAAAAGAAAATTACGAATTTCTGGACCAGCTGTTCAAAAAGAACAACATGGACTGGGCCATCGTCACCAAGCTCCTCTGCGGCAATGAGGACTACCTGCGGGAAGTCCTCAAACTCGGGATCAAAGAGGTGTGCGACAGCCGGATAAGCAACCTGGCAAAGATCAAGAAGATCAACCCGGAGGTGCAGACCGTCTACATTAAACCGCCCGCCAAGGGCAGCATCGAAGAGGTGGTGCGCTACGCCGATGTGACCTTCAATTCGGAAAGCTCCACCATCAAAATGTTGTCGGAAGAGGCCCAGCGGCAGGGCAAAACCCACCGCGTCACCATAATGATCGAGCTGGGCGACCTGCGCGAAGGCATTATGGGGGACCACCTCATCACCTTCTACGAAAAGATCTTCAACCTGCCGAACATCGAGATCGTCGCCATCGGCTCCAACCTCAACTGCCTGCACGGCGTCATGCCTTCCAAAGACAAGCTGGTACAGCTGAGCCTCTACAAGCAGCTCATAGAGGTGAAATTCGATAAAAAGATCCCCTGGATCACAGGCGGCACTTCGGTGGTCATCCCGCTGCTGCTGCGACAGCAGGTGCCTCAGGCCGTCAACCACTTCCGAATCGGAGAGACCCTCTACTTCGGCAACGACCTCTTCCATGAGAAACCCATTCCGGGCATGAACTCCGACGTGATCCGCCTCTATTCCGAGATCATCGAGGTCACCAAAAAGCCCAAGGTGCCCATCGGCATAATGTCCGCCAACCCCAGCGGCGACATCTTCGAAGTGGATGAGGCCGACTTCGGCAAGGAATCCTACCGCGCCATACTCGACATCGGCCTGCTGGACATCTCCCCGGACTACCTCATCCCCGATGACGTCAGCATCGACATCGTCAACGCCAGCTCCGACATGCTCATCGTCGACCTGGGCGACAACCCCAATGACTACAACGTGGGCGACCTGCTGTCTTTCAAGCTGAAGTACATGGGCGCCCTGCGGCTGCTGAATTCGGATTATATTGATAAGAAGGTGGTGTAGTGGTTTATTGCCGCTGGGCGGGCTGCAGCCGCCGAGCGGCAATACACCTCTACACCGCCTACCTCACCAATCATACCCCACATGAAACAGCGCATCGCCCTGGCTGACCACGGGGGCGTTGTTATGCCCGATGAGGTAGCCGTCGCGGGAAGCCGTCACTTTCACGCTGCCCTTGCCGTAGGGATTGTTGATGATGCCCAGCACTTCGCCCTTGTAGGTGCGGTGGCCGGAGCATTTATACCAGAGGAACATGCCGGCGCGGGGGGCCCTTATCCAGGTCGTTTTGCGGAACAGCAGCGGATCGGTGGCAGGAGGCGGTGTTTCCCCAACCATCCCCTGGCTGTGCATCAGGCGCTGCAGGCCGGTGAGGCCTTTTTCCAGGGAAAAGCCGTCGTAGCGCAGGCTTTCGCCCCCTTCGAAGACGAGGGTGGGCTTCTTTTTTACCAGGGCCGCTTTGCGCAGAGATTTGGGGATGGTAGGCTTGGCCACCAGGAAAGGAGCAGAAAAATAACGGGCCAGTTTTTCGGAGAGCAGGTCGCCGCGGGTAAAGCGGATCTGCGGATAGTTGTAATGGCTCAGGCCGCCGGTGTGGAAATCGACGACAATATCGGCATGGGGAAGGATCTTGCGGGTCAGAGTGCGCGCCACGCGGGAGGCCAGCGAGCCTTTCATATTGCCCGGAAAGGAGCGGTTGACGTCCTTGCCGTCGGGCACATCGCGGGAGAAGTTGATGAAGCCGTAGATGTTGACGATGGGAATGGCGATGACGGTGCCGCGCTGCAGCTGCTCGAAGTGGCCTCTCTCTATGGCGCGCCGCACGATCTCCACGCCGTTGACCTCATCGCCGTGGATGCCCGCCAGCACCAGCAGTACTGGCCCATCTTCCATACTGCGGTACACATGGGCCTGAATCTTGATCAGGTTGCCCGAAGGCAGCTGCCCCACGGAGATCTTGACGATTTCCTGCTGGCCGGGGTCGATTTGCACATTGTGTATAAGTATAGGGCTTGCTGGCATGCTTGTTATTGGGTGTTGTGCCGGATATTCTGCATTTCTTTGGCCCGGCGTTCTACAAACTCGATGATCTTGCCGGCCACGTCCACCCCGGCCACGGCCTCTATGCCTTCCAGGCCGGGCGAAGCGTTGACTTCCATGATGAGAGCCCCGCGTTTGGAGCGCAGAAAATCTACCCCAGCCACATCCAGGCCCATGAGTTTAACGGCCTTCAGCACCAGTTCATTTTCCTGGCCGCTAAGGGTAGCCTGCTGAGCGGTAGCGCCCCGGTGCAGATTGGAGCGGAACTCTCCGGCCCTGGCCTGCCGTTCCATGACGGCCACCACCTCGCCGGCCACCACCAGGGCGCGGATATCCGCTCCTTTGGCCTCTTTGATGAACTCCTGTATGATCACCCGCTCCTTAAAACGCTGAAAGGCCTCGATGACCGATTCGGCGGTGCGCAGGGATTCCGCCAGCACCACCCCTACCCCATGGGTGCTCTCCAGCAGTTTGATGACCACCGGCAGGCCGCCCACGGCGTGCAGGAGCGTAGTCAGGTCCTGCCCGGGCGCAATGGCCACCGTGCGCGGCACTTCCACGCCAAAGCGCGCCAGCTTTTGCAGGCAGCGCAGCTTATCGCGGGATTGCAACAGCGCCTCGGCCTGGGCCACGCTGAAGGTATGCATCATCTCGAACTGGCTGATCACCGCCGCCCCCAGAGAGGTCACCGAAGCGCCGATGCGGGGGATGACGGCATCGAAATGGCCGAGCTTGTAATCGTTGTAAAAGATCTGGGGCCGCCCCCGCCCAATAGACAACATGCAGCGGGTGTGGTCGACGATGTGCATGGAGTGCCCCCGCCGGATGCCGGCACGCACCAGGCTCTGGGTGGAATACAACTGGGG
>CAYVVK010000436.1:0-4540 GCA_964454855.1 uncultured Phaeodactylibacter sp.
AGCGGTAAGTATAGCCCGGGCCACTGTCGGAAGCGCTGCCGTCCAGCACCCCTTCGGTGACCGTGCAGTTGATCTCAAAGCCCGGCCCGGCATCCGCCAGCGGCAGGCCGATGTCCCGGGAAACGACGAGCGTGGCCGTATCGGCACAGAAAGTAATGGTATCCCGGACGAAGAGACTGTAAGTGCCCGGCTGATCGAGCTGAATGCTGTTGCCGAGCGTATCGCCCAGGATATTGCCGTCCGCCGTCGCCCAGCTGTACACGATATCCGGACCGGTGGTAGAGCCCGCAGCGGACAGGCTAAGGGTGGTCGAGTCGCAACTCAGCAGGCTCGCCCCCTCTATATTAGCTAGGACGGCCAGGGTGGAATCCTGCACCACAACGGCAGCTGAGTTTGTGCAGCCCGTCAGTTCATTTGTGATTTCCAGTTCATAGCGGCCGGCGGCGTTGACTGTCGGAGTGAGGCTTCCCGCCCCGGCCACGATCTGCCCGCCTTCTGTGGCCGTCCATTCTAAAGCGTAACTGAGGCCGGCATCAGAAGCGGTGGCATCCAGGGTGAGTTCTGGTTGAGCGCAGTTCAGCAGGCCGGGCTCGGCGATGCTTACCTGCGGAGGCAGGGTATCGAGGCCTACTTCAACCAGGGAAGTATCGAGGCATCCGTTGTTAATGTCGGTGACCACCAGCAGGTAAAGGCCGGGCTCGGTAGCGATGGGATGCAGGGTATTGGTGCCGATGAGGTCGACGCCCAGCACCGCCACCCAGTCGTAATCGTAGCTGCCCATGGTGGAAGAGGCGCTGCCGTCCAGGGTGACGGTGCTGCTGTCGCAGGTGATCAGGCGATCCGGCCCGGCATCGGCTATCGGGTGAAGGGTATCCTGCGTGATCGTTAGCAGGGCCGTATCGGCACAGAAAGTGAGGGTATCCTGCACAATGAGCTGATAAGTGCCCGGGGCATCTACTTCCACTGTGCGCCCTATGGAATCTGCCGCAAAATGGCCATCCGTACTCGACCAGGAGTAGGTGATATCCGGGCCGCTGCTGGAATTCAGGGCATCCAGCAGCAGAGTGTCGTTGGCACAGGTCAGCACGCCCCCGGGCGCAGGATCGGCGAGGATGGTATTCACATTTTCCACTACGATCACCAAGGCGGAATCGCGGCAGCCGTTTACGGGGTTGACGGCCAGAAGCTCGTAGGTGCCGGCGGCATCCACTTCGGGCATAAGGGTATTTGCTCCGGCGATGATGCTGGCGCCATTGCTGAGGTTCCAGGAGAAGTCCAGGCCGGGCTCGCCATTGGTGATGCCGGCATCAAGGGTTACGGTGGGCTGTACACAATTAATTATTGCCGGTTCGGCAATGCCCACTTGCGGAGCGATGGTGTCATAGGCCACCTCCACGAAGGCCGAATCCACACAGCCCGTTTCGGTATTGCTCACCAGCAGGCGGTAGCGGCCGCCCTGGGTGACAGTAGGCGTAAGCGTATTGGGAGCTGCTGGTACTGTTCCATCATCGGCCTGCCAGCTGTAGGAAAAGGCCGGGCCGGAAGAAGAACCCGCGCCGCTCAGTTGCAGGCTGCTGCGGGTACAGTTGAGCGTGGTGTCCGGGCTCACCATTACCTGAGGCAGCTGAATGTTCTCGAAGATGGTAACGGAGGCGCTGTCGCGGCAACCGTTGCGTGTATTTTCCACCAGGAGCTGATAGCTGCCCGGCGCGTCGGCGGTGGTGGCCGCCGTATTGGTGGGGCCGCTGAAGTTGCCATCGCCCGTTGTCCAGGTATGGCTTAATTCCGGGCCGGTACTGGTACCTGGCCCGCCCAAAGTGATCTGCTGAACGGCACAGGTCAGGGTATCGGCAAGGCCGGCATCCGCAGTGGGTACTATGGTATCCGCCGGCACTTCCACACTCGCCTGGCTGAAGCATTGTAACATTCCCGAGGTTTGCACCACTTCCAGGGTATACAGCCCGGGCTGGCTAACCTCAATGGCGGGTGTATTGCCGGCTATCGGCCCACCCGGCCCGGCCCAGGAGAAGGCCAGGCTGTCCGGCGGGCTGGAAGCACTGCCGTCCAAAGTAACTACCGGATCACGGCAGCTGAGGGTATCTGGCGCGGCGATGCTGGCCTGCACGTCCAGCGTACGCAGGCTGATGCGTACGATGCTGTCGCATTGCTGGGCGGAAGGCAAGGTGATCTCATAATTTCCAGACTGTGTCAGCAGGCTGTCGCCTACCATCAGGGTATCACCCAGGCAGATCACGGCAGAGGTATCGGTCATGATGGGCGGTAGAACGGTAAGGCCAAGATTAACGATGCTATCGCAGAGCGCTGCGGATTGCAGGGTGTCGGCGTACAGGCCGGAAGTAAAGTACACGGAGCTGCCCACCACCACGGAATCGCCCTCGCAGATGGTTTCCACCAGGGAGCTGCGTTCGGTGGGGATGACCGTCAGATCGTAAGTCACCAGGCTGTCACAGCCGGCATAGCTGAGCAGCGTAATGTCGTATACGCCGGTGCTCACCAGGGCGCTGTCGCCCACCATGGCGGTATCGCCTTCACAGATGGTATTGCTGAGAAAGGTGGTGGCCGGCGGCGCACCGATCTCGATACGTATGCAATCTTCGGTAATGTCGCCACAGAAGATGGGCGTCAGGCCGTCGAGGTTGCGGCGCAGGCTGTCGATGGAAAGCAGGCCGTTGGGCGCGGGGAAACTATCGCGCTCCGTTTTTTTGTAAGACAGGCCGCAGAGCTGATAGACGCCGGGCGGAAAACTGCTGAAATCGGGCAGGGAATCGTATTCCAGCAAAATGGAATCCGTGCTGATGGCGTAAGTATAGCCGTATTCGCTGGTGTCGGGAGGGCTGCCGCTGTAGTCCGGCGCCACCTCAAAGGCAAGGCTGTCGTTGCCCTGGCAGGCTACTACGTCAGGATAGGCGGCCAGGCTGCCCGCATCGGCGAAGCAGCAGTCCAGCCCCAGCTCATCGCAGAAGCGGATGCGGAAGCCGAGAATGGCGCCGGTAGTGTCATTTGGGCTGTTCGTGAAGGCATCCACGATGTTGATCTGCCAGGCGCCGTTTACCGGGCCGGTGTTGAAATCTTCCAGGCAACCGCCGCTGGGAAAGTAAGAGCCATCGTAGCGGCCGCCTATGACGAAATTATCCATTTGCACGTTATCCCAGGTTTCCAGGCTGCCGGGGTCGGGCATGGCCATTCCGGAACAAGGTACAAAAGTGACTTTCCAGCGTGCGAAGTTAGTGGGTTCGTTCTGCTGATTGGTAATGGGCCCAATCAATTGAACGGTTTCTCCACCGGGAGAAGTCAGGGAGAGCTCCAGCCGGTCTACATAGTTGTGCGCCAGGAACAGCTCCACCGCACAGACATCCTGCCCGGGATCGGAGAGGTCATTACTGATGATGCCATTGACAATAAAATCGTGGGAAGTGCTGGTGCCGGAATTGATAAACAGGGGATCTTCCAGGCCGCAAACCTGGCTGAAGGCCGAAGCCGCCCCCGAAAGGAATAGCCACAGGATTAGAAAACGCCTCATAAGCTTTTAATATGTTCTTGGGATGTTCCCGATTTTCGGGGTAGACAGCTGGCTTTTCCAAAACAGATGTCAAAAATAGCACATTTGAGGCATAATCTCGCCCTGGGAGTGTTAAAAGTTGTGGCGAGGGGGAAACGAATTGCCGAATGGGACGGAGAAGGAATTTGTTTTTCCTCTTGGCCTGGCAGACAGGAGATCGAAAATCAAAGCTATCAGTTTAAGGTTGGACAAGCGGCCGAAGGTAGAGTTCGCCTGGTAAGTTGAGTGCCATGACAGCCTGAAGGGCTGTAACATCTCAGCCTGGGGCACCGCCCCAGGTTAGAGCGTTTTTTACAGCGCAGGCTGAAGGCCTGCCACAAGCCACGCCAAACCCGGCAGCACATTGGGGCTAAGCTACGCAAGAAGTGTGGCAGGCCTTCAGCCTGCGCTTACAGGGCATTGGTTCCCTGGGGCGGTGCCCCAGGCTGAAATGTGCCAGGCCTTCAGCCTGCTCAGGCTACTCTTCTCTCACCCACTCAGTCTCCAACCATACTGTTTTAGGCATTCGGGATTCAGAAGCGGTTTAAATTTAAAAATTTAGGATTTGGGGCACGTGCAGGGATGCACCCGAAAAGCTCAGGGGGCTTGCTCCGCACGCCCAGCTATCAAGGATGAGCAGCCTGGAGCAGGCGCAAATCAAAAATCAAAAACCAGGATTAAAGATTCAAACATCTGTTGCTCTCGGATTCTTGATTTTTGGTTTTTGAATCTTGATTCGAGGGGGCGAGGCAAAGCCTCTTCTCCCCCCTACAACTCCCGAACCCAAATATTCCGATAGCTAACCGGATTATCATGATCCTGCAGGTGCAGCGGCGCATCGCCATGGGGCGAGTAGTGCGGCAGGCCCCGGTACACGGTTTCCCCTTTGATCTCCACGTGGTTTTGCACCAGCACGCCATTGTGGATGACGGTAATGTAGGCCGGATTGGTGAGCATGCCGTCGTCGTTGAAGCGCGGAGC
>CAYVVK010000436.1:4550-6014 GCA_964454855.1 uncultured Phaeodactylibacter sp.
GTGAAGATGATGTCGTAGGTTTGCCATTCGCCGGCGGGGCGGCTGGCGTTTGCCAGGGGAATATGTTGTTTGTAGACGGCTCCTACCTGGCCGTTGGAATAGGTGCGGTTCTCGTAATTGTCGAGCACCTGTACCTCGTAGCGGTTTTGGAGGAAGACGCCGCTGTTGCCTTTGTCCTGGCCGCTGTCGGGATCGCCTTCCGCAAATTTAAATTCCAGGTGCAGCTGCACATCGCCGAAGGTGCGCTTGGTGCGCAGGCCGCCCTTGTCAGAGGCCACCGTCATGGAGCCGTCTTCGTTGAGTATCCAGTGGGCCGGGCCGCCGGTTTCGGAATTTTCCCACTCCAGCATGTCCTTGCCGTCGAAGAGGACGATGGCATCGGAGGGCGGCGCCTGTTGTTCGCCCGGAGTCACTTTGGGCGGTACGGGTTCCCAGAGTTCCGTCATTTCCGGCGGCCATTGCCGGGTTTTGGGCGGGTCGGCGATCTGGGCGAAAAGGGCGAAGGAGGAAGAGAGGATAGCAAGTACTTTTTCATGGTTTTGAACTGTTTTTTCTTATGAGGAAATGCCTGGTGAATGTAACTGTGCCACTTGAGTGTTTAAGATCAGATGACAGACTTCAGACGTCAGATGCCAGGCCCGGCAAGATGGTATTTTTCCAAAAAATCGATCTTTGGCCCTATAAAAACTGCCTACAACTTCACCAGCGGCCGAAACGAACCTTTCGTTGCCTGTTTCAGGGCTTCCGGGCTGATGCCGATCAGCAGGCCGCGCTGGCCGGCATTGACATAGATGATGTCGGAGGCCAGGGCGGAGATGTCGATAAAAACCGGATAGTCCTTTTTCATGCCGATGGGCGAGCAGCCGCCGCGGATGTAACCGGTGAGCTTTCGGATGTCCTTTACCGGCACCAACGTTACTTTTTTATCGCCGCTGGCCTCGGCCAGCATTTTGTAGTCCAGTTCCTTATGGCCGGGCACCACGGCGATGGCCAGGCCATTTTTGTCTCCTTTGGCCACCAGGGTCTTGTAGATCCGCTCCACATCCATCTCGTTGGCGAGGGCGATCTGTTCTACGCTGAGGTCATCGGCATCGTACTCATAGGGTACGGGCTGGTACTCGATCCCCTGGGCCTCGAGCAGGCGCAAGGCGTTGGTCTTTTTATTCATTTCGTTTTTGGCTTATTCTCAATTGAACCGTGTCGCCGACCGCCACTTTTCCTCCCTGCACCACCCGGGCGGTGATGCCGCCGTGGCCGCGCATGGCGTTATACCCGCCCGCGCCCAGGTTTTCCTCCATGCGGGAACAGGGGTGGCAGGCCCCCGTCACTTCCAGCACGGCCTCGCCGATCTGCATGTGCTGATCTTTCAGCGCCAGCAGGTTGATGCCCGAAACTACGATATTTCTGCGAACCAGGGCGGGGTCTACGGATGCCTTTCTCAAAAAGGCCGCCACCACCGCGATG
>CAYVVK010000437.1:0-5991 GCA_964454855.1 uncultured Phaeodactylibacter sp.
AACTTGTACTTTGATCAGTGGCGGTATGATATGGAGGGGGAGTATATTAACTAAGATAACGGTTTCAGCCGGATAATCGTTCCTGCTCAACTTACTTAAACCACCCGGAATACATCACATAATTATTAGCGATCCGCTCCACCGTATCTTTAAAAGCAGCCTCGCTGAGCGCCTTCACTTTGCGGGCGGGCACGCCGGCGTAGATGTGTCCGGATTCCAGGTGGCTGTTCTCCAGCACGATGGCGCCGGCAGCGATGAGTACATTCTCCTCCACCACCGCATGGTCCATGACGATGGCGCCCATGCCGACCAGCACATTGTCCTTGAGGGTGCAGCCGTGCACGATGGCCCGGTGGCCAATCGACACATTATTGCCGATATTGGTGGGCGCCCGCTCGTAGGTGCAGTGGATGACGGCCCCGTCCTGTACGTTCACCTTATTGCCCATGCGGATATAGTGCACGTCGCCGCGCACCACCGCCTGAAACCAGATGCTGCAATCGTCGCCCATGGCCACATCGCCCACGATGGTGGCATTCTCCGCCAGGTAACAGTTCTTTCCAAATCTTGGGGCTATGCCCTTTACACTCTTGATCAGCGCCATAATCTCTAATTTTAAATTTATCCAATTAACCCGATGATCAAATATAACAAAGCCGCGCCACCTCCGGCTGTCAGCGCATAAGGTATTTGCGTATTCACGTGATCGATATGGTCGGTGGCGGAGGCCATGGAAGAGAGGATGGTCGTGTCGGAAATGGGCGAACAATGATCGCCAAATACACCACCCCCCAGCGCTGCGCCGATGGTGATGTACACATCTGCCCCCATTTCCCTTGCCATAGGCACAGCGATGGAGATCATAATAGCGAAAGTCCCCCATGAGGTGCCTGTGGAAAAGGCGATGAAGCAGCTCACCAAAAAAACGATAAGCGGCACCATGGAGGGGGAAAGCCAGGCCTGGGCCACATCCGCTACATAGGGGCCGGTGCCCAACTCTTTACAAACCGCACTGATAGCGAATGCCATCATCATCAGCAGGGCCAGGGGCATCATGCCCGAGATGCCTTTCAGCGTCAGGTCGATCATTTCCTTGGAGCGCATGATGCCCTGTACCCGATAAAACAGCATGGCGAATACGGTAGCCGTCAGCACGGCGAGCAGTACCGAAGTAGAACCAGAGCCCTGCCCAATGGCAAAGAGCACCTGCCGGAAAGTGGAAGCATCGGGTTTTTGTTCGATGGCCGCTTCCCAGCCGGTGACGCCCAGCATGATCGGCATCATAAAAACCATGATAAGTATGGGAATGACCATGTTATAGGCTCTGGGAGTCGCCCCTTCCTTGGTTTGCACTTCCGTCAATTCGTCGGAGATCATGGGTTGGGCGCCTTCGTTGAGCAGCTCACCGGTTTCCCTTACCCGGCGTTCGGCCTTGACCATCGGGCCGTAATCCTTTTTGGAAAAAATAATGATCAGTACCAGTATCAGGGCGAAGAAGGGATAAAAATTAAAGGCCACGGCCCGAAACATGGTCGCGAAGGGGTCGCTAAAACCTTCCGCCACCAGTAAGGACATGATAAAAGCGCCCCAGCCATTGAAGGGAATGATGATGCTGGAAGGCGCCGAGCTGGAATCCGCGATATAGGCCAGTTTTTCCCTCGGTATCTTCAGCTTGTCGAATACCGGCCGGTAAAGCGCACCTACGGTGAGTACGGAAATGCTCGATTCCACAAAGATCAGCAGGCCGGTCAGCCAGGCCAGCACCTGAATGACGATGCGGTTGCTGCCGCTGCGCTTTTTTTCGTAATGCTCCAGCAGCCGGTTGACGTGAACGATGAATCCTTCCACCCCGCCCGAACGCTGCACGAAAATGATGAGCGCGCCCACTAGGGCGCAGAACATGATGGTGCGGGTATTGTCGGGTTCTTTAAATACGTCCACCAGCGCCTGGACTGTATCGAAAGTGCCTTTGAGGAAGTTAAAGTCACTGATGATGGCCCATCCCAGCCAGATACCGAATAGCAGGGAGATATAGACCTGTTTAGTGCGAATGGCCAGGATAATGGCGATGACAGGAGGCAAAAGCGACAGATAACCGTAGGACTCCATCTTGTTTTGGCCCTAATATAGGATTAATAATTGTCTCTGACATACCTCAGCACCTTCTCCATCTCACTTTTCACCGGCCCTGGACCACCCAGATAATTGTTATTCATAAAACTGAAGATATACACCTTCCCGCTTTGCGCCAGCAGATAACCGCTGAGGCAATGCTTGTTGCTGAGCGTGCCGGTCTTGGCGTACACATAGGGCTCGCCATTGGCGCCGGCATATAGCTCCTCAATAGTGCCGGAAACGCCACCGGCAGGGAAAATATCGAACAGGCGCTCCCGGGGCAGTTCTCTGTACAACAGCTCCAGTACACCCACCAGCGAACGGGGGGTGAGGAGGTTGTAGCGCGACAGGCCTGAGCCATCCCTCCAGACGAGTTTGTCGGGAAGGGTGGCGTAAAGGCTATCTATGGCATAACGGATGGCGTCCTCTGTGCTTTCCGCGCCGATGATCTTTTCCGAGCAGGCCAGCAGCAGTTGCTCGGCGATGAAGTTGTCACTATCCTTCATGAGCCGGCGGTACAGGGTATCGGGAATGGCCACGGAGATGGTTTTGGCGTCCCTGGCGGGAAGCTCTTCCAGGTTGGCCAGCCGCAGGGGCCGCTTCAGCGTATCGCTGAGCAGCTCCGCAATGACGGAGGGGGAGGTATTAAAGGGCACTTCCTGTTCGAAAGGGATGCCGGTGAGGGCGCGGTTGTTATACTCAAAAATATTGCGGTGCTCTTCGCGCAGGATCTTGGGTTGCGGGTTTTCCAGGCTTGGGTTGAAAGCCAGTTTTTGCTGAAAGTATTCCGGATAGGCCGTGAAGCCTTCGCTGAGCTCATCGCGCACGAAATAGGCCATATTACCGTAAATGGGAAAGGAAGATTTCTCGGCCTGATAATTATAGTTGTAGT
The DNA here is from genome assembly GCA_964454855.1 of uncultured Phaeodactylibacter sp. Lineage (GTDB taxonomy): Bacteria > Bacteroidota > Bacteroidia > Chitinophagales > Saprospiraceae > CAYVVK01. The sequence continues at coordinate 3,008 of CAYVVK010000437.1, forward strand.
CATCCCAGGCCCAGCCCGGGCCGAAGCGTTTGTCTTTAAAATTATGCGTGGAGAAAAACAGCTGGCGGCTGGTATCCCTGAGAAAAGCCAGCACGGTGGTATCCTGAGGAAGGGCCGGGTGCAGGAACATCGGGTTGCCCGTGCCCCAGAAGATCAGGGAATCGCCCATTTCCACATAGCGCAGGGCGGGCATAGAGTCCCCCAGTACCTTCAGGACGGTGTAGAAAGTGAGTATCTTGGTGTTAGAGGCCGGCGTGTAGTATTTATCGGCATCCTTCTCGAAGATCATGTTTTTCTCTTCCGGGCCGTAGAGTGCAAAGCCGGTAAATATATCAGAAAACACCTCTGAGCCGTGGATCAGTTGATAGAGTTCGCTCTCCTTTTTGGCCTCGCTCTTGCGCACCTGCCCGAACAGAGAGGCGGCTGTCAGGGAAAACAAAAAGGTAATGACAAGTTTTCTTTGCATAAAGGGTTGTACTGTTTTTTGCATCTTTGCCAAAGCTATTAAAAAATGAGTTATGTCGAGACCGTTTCTATATTTGCTTGCTTTTCTGTTCTCTTTTCCACTGCTGCGGGCACAAGCTCCCGCCGCTGAGACGACGGCACCCGTGCCTTCAAGCAGGCCACTCAGGCCGTCACCCTCCTGCGCAACGAAGGGGATATGATCCCCCTGCAGGGCCTGGACAGCCTTCGCATCGCCTATATCGGCATCGGCGGCCCGCTGTCCGATGATTTTTTGCCTACGCTCCGTAAATATACCATGGTTGCGGAGTTGGCCCCGCCTTTCTTTGCCGACAAAACCGCAGCCGGACAATGGCTGGAACAGCAGCGCCAGAGCCATAACCTCATCATTGCCGAAGTGATGGACTACATCGTGGGCGGCCAGTTGCCGGCCTCCTATCAGTCTGCGCCTTTGTTGCGGGCCTTGTCCGAGCAGGAACGGACCATCATCTGCCTGTACGGCGACGGCAGCATTTTCCGTGTAGTGCCTGAGCTGGAAAAGGCGAAGGGCCTGATCGTTGCCCCTCCTACTTTTGATTACGCAGCCAGCGTAGCGGCGCAGATCCTCTTCGGAGGACTGGGCGCCAAAAGCCCTTTACCAGGGCCACTGCCCGGTACGGGTTTTGAACAGGGAGACGGCATCCTTACCGAAGGAGGACTGCGCCTGGCCTATACGCCTCCCGGCTATGCAGGCATGGATGCTCAGCTGCTGGAAGATAGTATTCGGGCCATCATTGAAGAAGGGATAGCCGCCGGCGCCTTCCCGGGCGCGCAGGTGCTGGTGGCCAAAGACGGCAATGTGGTTTATCACGAGGCTTTCGGCTACCATACGGCCGACAGCTCCGTGGCGCTTTCCACCGAAGACATCTACGACCTGGCCTCCGTCACTAAAGTAACCTCGGTGCTGCCCGCGGTGATGAAGCTGCACAGCCAGGGCCGCTTCGAGCTGGACGCCCCGCTCAGGCGTTACTTCCCCGATTTTAAGCATTCCAACAAATCGGAGCTCACCTACCGGGCCATGCTGGCGCACAATGCCCGCCTGCGCCCCTGGATACCCTACTGGCAGAGCACCCTGCGGGGCAATGCCCGCTACCCCTGGCGCAAGCGCTGGGACAGCAATATCACCAACGATTACCGCTTCAAGTGGTGGACCTTCAAAGCCGATTCTTCCCGCCGCTTTCCTATCCGCGTGACGGACAGCCTGTGGCTGCACCGCAACTACAGGAACAAGATCTACAAGGCCATACGCAAATCGCCGCTCAACAAGGAAGAAGGATATGTCTACTCCGGCCTGCTGTTCTACCTGCTGCCGGAAATTGTGGAGAACCTTACAGGGAAGGAACTGGAAACCTACCTGAAGGAAACTTTCTACGAGCCCCTGGGCGCGCATACCCTCACCTACAACCCGCTGCGCTTCTTCCCGAAAGAGCGCATCGTACCCACCGAGAACGACACCTTTTTCCGCATGGAGCAACTCCACGGCTGGGTTCATGACGAAGGAGCCGCCATGATGGGCGGCGTATCCGGAAATGCCGGCCTGTTCGCCAGCGCCAACGGCCTGGCCAAGCTGATGACGATGTATATGAACTACGGCAGCTACGGCGGCAGGCAGTACATCGGGGAGGAAACGGTAAAGGAGTTCATCCGCTGCCAGTACTGCGGGGAAGGCAACCGCCGCGGCCTGGGCTTCGACAAGCCGCAGATCGAATACGATGCGCAGAGCAGCTCCGTGGCGCAGGCCGCCAGCCCGCAGAGTTTTGGCCATTCCGGCTATACCGGCACCTTTGCCTGGGTGGACCCGGAAAATGGATTGCTCTATATTTTTATGTCCAACCGCGTCTATCCCACCCGGGCCAACCGCGGCATTTACGAGCTAAATATCCGGCCGCGGATCCATGCGGTGCTTTATGAGGCGATGAAGGAATGACCGGCGCGGCAAAAGTGACTTTTGGCCACCTCTACACTCTTATTGGCAGTATAAAATGAACACTTATGCATACTGATAATAATAAAGGGCAAAAGCCCGGGGCCTTCCTCTGGGAAACCCTAACCTGGCCCGAGATTCAGGAACGGCTCAAGGAGGTGGACACCGCCATCCTCCCCTGTGGCGCCATCGAGCAACACGGCCCGCATCTTCCTGTAGATATTGATTATTATGATGCCAAACAACTGGCCTATGACGTGGCCCTGGCCTGCAGCGACCCCAAGCCCTTTGTCCTGCCTCCTATTCCCTACGGCGTGTCCTACCATCACCAGGATTTTAAGGGCACCATCAGCGTGACCAATGAATCCCTCTCCCGCTTCGTGTACGACATCGGCATGACCTTGGCGCAAAACGGCATCAAAAAGCTCATCATCCTCAATGGCCATGGCGACAATGCGCCCACCCTGAGCTTTGCCGCGCAGATGATCAACCGGGACGCCCATATCTTCGTCTGCGTGGAAACCGGAGAGACCAGTGATGAGGAACTATATAGCCTGAC
>CAYVVK010000438.1:0-5989 GCA_964454855.1 uncultured Phaeodactylibacter sp.
AGATAGAGTCGGAGATCACCGAGATCGAGGCCGGCGAACGCCCGGCGATGTCGGCAGAACATTTTCTTCAACGTGCCCGCCCGCCGCAAATTCCTGAAATCCAATTCCGTGGAAATGCGGCATATCATCGATGAGTTCCAGCGCATCGCCATCGCTCATCCCGATGTGTTCTTCTCGCTGCACCACAACGGATCCGAGATCTTCCACCTTCCGGAGGGTAATCTGCGCCGGCGCCTTATCGGCGTATTCGGAAAAAACGCCAATAAAAAGCTGGTCAAGGTAATGGAGGATACCGATATCATCAGCCTGAAAGGCTTCGTCGGCAAACCGGAATATGCCAAGAAAACGAGGGGAGAACAGTATTTCTTCGTCAATGACCGCTTTATCAAGAGCTCTTTCCTCAACCATGCCGTGACTTCTGCCTATGAGGGCCTGTTGCCGGAAGACACCTATCCGCTCTACGTCATCTATATCGAAACCGACCCCAAGTACATCGACGTCAATATACACCCCACCAAACAGGAGATCAAGTTCGAAGATGAGCGCCTGGTATATAACTATCTAAAGGTGGCCGTCCGCCATGCCCTGGGCCAGCACAATATCATGCCATCCCTGGATTTTGATACGGATGCCAATTTTGCCAGGGCCACCCGCATAGAACCCCGCCCGCAGCGGGAAGAAACCATTCGCTCGGCGAGCCAGCAGCCCTCTTCTTCCGGCAGTACCGGCACAGGAGGCGAGCCGGCGGAGAGCAGCGGCCGCCGCGCCGGTAACCTCAAACACTGGCAGGATCTCTACGAAGGGCTGGACGAGCTGGACGCACCCAGCCAGGAAAAAGGCAAACCCGGCACTACTCCCGGAAACGAGCCCCTCACGCTGGAAAGCAACTGGCATAAGGAAGGCCCGAATGAGTCAAACCAGCTGGAGCAAAGCAGCCGCAAAGAGCCCTATCAGGTGCACAATACCTACATCGTCAGCCAGATCAAATCGGGCATACTCATTATAGACCAGCAGGCAGCCCACGAGCGCATCCTCTACGAGCGCTATCTCGAAGTGCTCAAAAAGCACAAGGGCCCCACCCAGAAACAGCTGTTCCCGCGCACACTTACCCTGTCTCCTCAGGATGCCACCCTGCTCAAGGAGGTCATCGATAAGGTCAACCTCCTCGGTTTCGACATACAGGAGTTTGGCGTCAATACTTTTGTGATCAATGGCCTGCCTGCTGAACTGGCTGGGAAGAAAGATGAAAAAGAGGTGATCGAATCCCTGCTGGAACAATACAAGCGAAATATCGAACTCAAACTCGATGTTCAGGAAAATATAGCCCGTGCCATGGCGCGTTCTGCGGCCACCAAGCGAGGCCAGCCGCTCAGCTCCATAGAAATGCAGGCCCTTATCGATAAGTTGTTCGCCTGCCAGATCCCGTTCAGGAGCCCGTCGGGCAGAAATTGTTTCATCACGCTGGAACTGGAAGGCCTGGCCAAACGATTTGAAGGTTAAAGTGTTCCCTTATCATTATTTACCTACAGCCGCACTTGTATGTATAGGATTACCGACGTAGTAAAGCATCTGCTCATCATCAATATCCTGATGTACCTGGGGACCCTGCTCCTGGGCGACCCCTCTTCCGAGGCCATGCTGGACCTGGTCAATGAGCGCACCACAGACCTCAGCCAGTGGGGCAGGTACCGCCTGGCCATGTTCTACCCCACCTCCGAGTATTTCCAGCCCTATCAGCTCGTCACGCATATGTTTATGCACGGCGACCTGGGGCATCTCTTCTTCAATATGTTCGCAGTCTTTATGTTCGGGCCTCCCCTTGAAGCCACCTGGGGGCCGAAGCGTTTTCTGTTCTTCTATTTATTTACCGGCTTTGGCGCCCTGGGGCTACACCTGCTGGTGCGTTATATAGACATCACTACCGGAGGGGCTTCCCCCTTTATGGCCAATGTGCCGGTACTGGGTGCTTCCGGTGCGGTCTTCGGCCTGTTGCTGGGCTTCGGCATGCTTTTCCCCAATAATGTCATTCAGCTCCTCATACCACCCATACCGCTCAAGGCCAAGTATTTCGTCATCATTTACGCCGGTATCGAATTATTCCTGGGATTGAGTAATTTCAACACCGGAGTAGCGCATTTCGCCCACCTGGGCGGCGCTTTGTTCGGATTCTTATTAATTTTGTACTGGCGCAAGTTCGGATCCAGGCTATAGTGGTGAAGGCCAGCGGGAACCTGCTCATTTTGTTCCTTCACCGGTAGAACCTCCTACTCCCTTACTTGTTTCTTAGAATGCATACCGTTATTGATTGGCTTTGAAGGGCAAAAATCCCTATTTTTGAAGATCGCTGGCGGCCGGCGTCCATTTCTATAACCTGAACCAAAAGAAGTAATGCTTCAGTCTATCTGGGATGATGTGAAACGGGAGTTCAACTATGGCAACATGGTTACCCGTATTATCATAGTTAATGTGGCGGTTTATGTGGTAGTGAACATCGTTTGGATCATTGCCCGAATAAGCAACCAATGGGCCACACCGGAATGGTACAGCGACTTTCTGCAGTTCTTTATGATGTCTTCCGACTGGCTGCACAACCTCACCCACCCCTGGGTGATCATCACCAGCATATTTCTGCACGAAGGCTTCTGGCACATCCTCTGGAATATGCTGTTCATGTACTGGTTTGGGCGCATCGTAGGCGATTTCATCGGCAACCAGCGGATTCTGCCCCTCTACCTGCTTGGCGGCATTCTGGGCGGTATCGTGTACTTCCTTTCCGTCAACCTCCTGCCCTACGGCGGCGCAGGCACTCATTATGCCCTCGGCGCTTCGGCTGCCGTGATGGCTATAGTGGTGGCAGCAGGCGCTATTGCTCCTGATTACGTGATGCGCTTACTGTTCCTCGGAGATGTGAAGCTGAAATACATCGTTGCCGTGCTGGTCTTTATCGACCTGGTCGGCATGGCCGGTGACATCAATACCGGCGGCCACTTTGCCCACCTCGGCGGGGCAGCCTTCGGCTGGCTATTCGTGTACCAGCTGCGAAACGGCAATGACTGGTCGGCACCGGTCAATAATATCATCGACAACATCAGCAACTTCTTCACGCGCCTGTTCAGCAGAGAGCGGGGAGGCCCCAAAGTGGTATACCGCAACCCTAACCGCAACCGCAACCACTCCGGAAAAGGAAAAAGGGCTGGCTCCGGTGGCGGCAGCAAGGACAAAGACTATCAGGCCAAGCTCGATGCCATCCTGGATAAGATCAAGCAGTCTGGCTACGACAGCCTCACCGAGGAAGAAAAGGAGTTTCTTTTCAACGCTAGCAAAGAATAATAATCAATAAGCGGTGTCAAAATGGATCGGCTTTTTTCGCTGGGTTAATGTCCTGCTCATTCTGGCTACCTTCCTCTCCTATCTCTCTCCTCTGGTCAGCCCGGCCAAATTCTGGCCCTTGTCTTTTTTCGGCCTGCTCTACCCCTGGTTGTTGCTGGGCAATGTGCTGTGCATCCTGGGCTGGCTCCTGCTCCGCAGATATTATTTCCTCTTTTCTCTCGCTTGTGTCCTGGCCGGCTGGAATCATCTGGATAGTTATGTGGGCTGGCATTTCGCTGCTTCCGCTCCGGAAGAGGCCATGAAGGTCATGAGCTTCAATGCCTATGGCTTTCGCCATGACGACAGTGAAAAGTTGCGGCTTAAACCTAAGGAGTTGCCCGGTTCTTTCCCCCTGCAGGGCATGGACATCATCTGTTTTCAGGAGTTTCCCGCTACCCACAACCAGTTCGCCGCAGACTTCATCACCAACAACAGCCCCCTGAAACACGCCATCTATCGCACCGGCGGCGGCCTGTCTGTTTTCTCCCGTTTTCCCATCCGGAAACACCATACGCATTATTTCCCTAACCGCACCAACGGATTCCAGTATGCCGACCTGGAGATCGACGGCCGGATGGTACGCCTGTTCAATATGCACCTGCAATCCAATTCCGTATCCACTATCGCCGACCGTATGGCACAGGACGGCAATCTGCAGGAGAGAGAAACCTGGAGCAATGTCAGGGGTATGATGGCCCGCTACAAACAGGCGGCCGTCAAACGCGCCCAGCAGGCAGAGGAGATCGCCCGGGAGATCCGAAAAAGCCCCCACCCGGTCCTGCTCTGTGGCGATTTTAACGAGATCCCCCAGTCTTACGTCTATCACACCCTGAGCCAGGGCCTGCAGGACGCTTTCAAAGCGAAGGGCAGAGGCCTGGGGATTACGTACAACGGAAAGATCCCTGCCCTGCGCATCGATTACATCCTCGCAGATTCCAGTTTTGAGATCAGCAGCCACCGCATCCGCAAGTCGAACTTTTCCGACCACTTTCCCGTTATCGCTACTTTACAGCTTAAATAGGCTGGAAAATGTCCTTTTGTCCTCAAAGGATGTTATTTTTGCGCCTTTAATACCTACGCGAGGAATGGAAAACAAGCTGAAAGTATACAATAGTAAAAGCAGAGAAAAGGAGGCCTTCGAGCCTTTGCACGAAGGTTGGGTGGGTTTGTATGTCTGCGGCCCTACCGTTTACAACGATGTGCATCTCGGTAACTGCCGCACCTTTGTCAGCTTCGATGTCATCTATCGTTATCTTCTGTTCCTGGGGTATAAGGTGCGCTACGTCCGTAATATCACCGATGTAGGGCACCTGCTGGACGATGGGGAGGACCGCATGCTTAAAGGCGCCCGCCTGGAACAGCTCGAGCCTATGGAAGTAGCGCAAAAGTACACCAACGGCTTCCACACCATGATGCGCACCTTTAACGCCCTGCCCCCCAGCATCGAGCCCCGCGCCACCGGCCACATCCCCGAGCAGATCGAAATGGTGCAGGCCATTCTCGACAACGGCTATGCCTATGAGGCCAATGGCTCAGTCTATTTCGACACCCTTAAATTTGCTGAAAAAACGGGCATTTACGGGGACTTATCAGGCAGAAAGATCGAAGAGCTCATCGCCGAATCGCGCGAGGGCCTCAAAAAACAGAGCGAGAAACGCCATCCTGCCGATTTTGCCATCTGGGTGAAAGCTTCTCCCGAGCATATCATGCGGTGGAAGAGCCCCTGGAGTGAGGGTTTCCCGGGCTGGCACCTGGAATGCTCCGCCATGAGCACCAAATACCTGGGCAAGCAATTTGACATCCACGGGGGCGGCAATGACCTCAAGTTCCCCCATCACGAAAACGAAATTGCCCAGAATGTGGGGGCCTGCAATTGCGATGGCGCCCGCTACTGGCTGCACACCAATATGCTGCTGCTCAACGGCAGGAAAATGTCAAAAAGCGATGGCAATACCATTTCTCCGTATCAGCTGTTCAGCGGCAACAGCGAACACATCAGCAAAGGATACAGCCCAATGGTGGTTCGCTTCTTCATGCTGCAGTCTCACTACCGCAGTACGCTCGACCTCACCGATGAGGCGCTGCAGGCTGCAGAAAAAGGGTATCGCCGCCTGATGGAAGGCAATAAGATTCTGAAGGCGATGTCTTCCTCGGGCAAGGAGAAAGACGGAGCGCTGGGCACAGAGATACGGGCCCTGGCCGCTCAGGTGCATGAGGAAATGAACGATGATTTCAATACGCCCCGCGCCCTGGCCGCTCTGTTTGAGCTGGTCACCAAAGTGAACAGCCTGAAAGATGGCCACCTCCCCTTGGAAGAGGTGTCCGACGATACGCTGGCCCTGCTGAAGCAAACCTTCCACGATTTTGTCTATGACATCTTCGGCCTGAAAGACGAACTGGAAACCGGCGCCGAAGGCAACGGCATTACGGAAGGCCTCATGGAGCTCATCATCGATATTCGCCAGGAAGCCCGCGCTAATAAAGACTGGAGCACCTCCGATAAGATCCGCGATGCGCTGAAAGAACTGGGTATCGTGCTGAAGGATAGCAAGGAGGGAACGAGCTGGGTTAGGCAGTGAGCAGTGGCAGTGGGCAGTGGGCAGTGGGCAGTGGGCAGTGG
>CAYVVK010000439.1:0-5987 GCA_964454855.1 uncultured Phaeodactylibacter sp.
AAAGGTAAAAGGTAAAAGGTAAAAGGTGAAAGGTGAAAGGTGAAAGGTGAAAGGTAAAAGGTAAAACCGTCGCCGTCTTTGCCACCGTGTCAGGAACGCCTGGGAGGGCGTTTTTTTGCCTTTAAAACATATAGTAATCTATATGTTTTCATGTTTGTAAAAAATGGCTTAACTTGTGGTGGCCAGGAATCGTTATGATTAAAAGACGAGGAAGTAATGAGGAAGAAACTGCAAAAATTTACGGAATTCGCCAATACGCTGCTGCCCCACGAGACGGCCTACCTGCTCTCTACGCAGCAGTTTGAGGATAAAGTGAAACTGGGCATCCTGGAGCTCATCGACTACAACTGCAACCACATCCGGCAGTTCACTCCCTACGATGAGTCGCTCGACAAGCGTAAGTATTCCAACCTCAAGAACTGGATCGTGGAGCGCCTGGAATCCATAGATGTAGATGTGCGCTTCGACTGGATGAGCCATATGGAAAGGCAGATCATGACCGATTCTGTTGAGCCGCAGGAGGAAAAGCAGCTCCTGAAATCGATCCGGGAATACGACATGCTGGATTTTTACTTCACTAAATTCTACGAGCTGGTGCAGTTGTACCGGCATTTTCTGCTGATCCGCATGCGCTACGCCCACCATAAGGTCACCGACGATTTTCTTAACCGTTACCGCGATAAATACGAGCAGTGCAAAGCGGTTAACGAGCGCATTCACGAGGCTACGCTGGATATCGTCAACCAGTATTCCGAAAACTCCGCCCAGTCCATTCACTGGGAGAACTGGCTGACCGAGGTGTTCTACAACGACGAGCTCGACGGCCTGAACCGCTACCTGGCCCTGGTGCGCCTCACTTTTATTTATTTCAATTACCGGCAATTCGAAAAACTGAGGGAAAAGTATGACTACATCGGCCAGCTGTTCCTGCAGGGCACCTATTATTCCCGCCGCCTGCTGCTCAACTACTACGCCAACCGGGTGATGTTGCACACCAAATTCCAGGAATACGATAAGGCGGAATACTACGGCTACCTGTCCATCCGGGAAAAGAACAGCGATTACATCCACTACGTCAACAACCTGAGTGCCGTACTGCTGCGGGAGAAGAAATACGAGGAGGCCCTGCAGCTCATGCGCTCGGCCTATCCGGAGATGAAGAACTCTCCCAGCTTCCACAACCGCATCGGTTTTGTGGCCTTCTACCTGAAGTGCCTCAATTACAACCAGCAGTATAAGAATGCCGAAAATTACGCGGAGTCTTTCCTGCAGGCTTACAAGAAAGAGATCTTCGAATACCGCTGGCACATCTTCTTCTCTTCCTACCTCGAGGCCATCCTTCGGCAGGAAAAATACGCCAAACTCCTGAAGGTGGTCCGTAAATACCAGCTTCTGGAAAGGGAGCGGCAGTACCAGAAGAACGCCAACTACCTGCCCACCATTCTATGGTATAACGCCGTGGCGCAATACAAAGAAATGTTGCTGCAGAAAGAGGAGATCAGTACCCTCATTCAGCAATCGATCGATCAGCTGGACAGGATAGAGGACAAGCAGTTTCAGCTTCGTGACCTGCTTGAGCAACTACGGCCTTTCATTCCCGGGGTGGTCAATCGAATTCAGGATAAAATGTTAACGGCCTAGGGCGGTAGTCCGGGAACTTTGGCCGGAAAGCACACTTTCGTAGTGCTCTACCAGCATAGCCTGTTGCTTGGCTACTTTATTTAATACTCGGAGTTCTTCATTAAGGCTTTTTTCACGGATGTCAGGGTTTTCAGTGTAAGATAGTCGCTTGCGGTTCCGATTGACATCGAGGATTTTCTGAATCGTCTGGTTAAGGCCTATTCTTGCTCGAATCAGCCGGCGCTTCATGGATCTTTTCGTCATACCCTTTAGGGTTTGGTTAGTAATTTGGTAAACTGCTTTCAGTTTACTTGGTTGGGCGTTTGAATTAAGGTGTTTAAATGATGGGTTAATCGGCTTTGGCTACCTAAAGTGAAGCTCGTGCATTTTGTCTACCATGAAAAACTTGTTTTGGATTGTTTGATGATAACAGAACTTAATTTTTTATTAAGCATTGCCAATTTACAAAATATTAACAACATTCTCCAGAGTTTGGGCCGTGCAAAAGTGTTAAGGATAGTGTCGGCAGGGCGAAAATTCCTGTAATTATACATATTTCCCTTTTTTCAAAGTGTTCGTTTTTTACAAAGGCATAACACCGCCCCAAATAAGAACTCCCCGCTGCCCTAAGGCAGCCGGGGAGTCATTCAAGGTAATTGACACAAGTTCTTGTTCTTGGTGGATCTGGTTTATACCTTTTGCCTGGCGGCGATCAACCATCAATGGCACATGGGCGCATTCTGCATGTCCTCCCAGAACCGGAATTCCAGCGGCACATCAAAATTGAAGCCCCGGAAGAGGAATAGCAGGGCGAGAGCCAGTAGAAATACCGGCATCAGCTTGCGCAGGCGCGACCGCCACTCCAGCTTGATGAACTGTCCGGCCAAAGCTGTGGCCAGCATCAGCGGAATGGTGCCCAGCCCGAAAAGGCCCATGTATAGTACACTATCGAGAATGCTGCCGCTGGCCAGCGCCCCTACGATGGCCAGATAGACCAGGCCGCAGGGCAGCAGCCCGTTAAGGCTGCCGATCAGGAACAGTTTTCCCGGGCCCCGCTGCCGGAGCAAGCCGCCCAGCCGGGCCTTCACCCAGGCGTTGAGGCGCTGCATGGCGGGCAGGCGCAGCAGCTGGCTCTCCACATTGATGGAGAACAGGGCAACCAGCAGCAGGGCTATCCCCAGCCCGATGGATACGTAAGATTGAAAACCGGCCAGGAAAAATCCACGGCCGAATAGGCCGATGAGAATGCCCAGAAGGCTATAGGTTACGACCCTGCCCAGGTTGTACAGCAGCACATTGCCCGCCGCGTAAAGACGGTGGCCGCCCTGATAGGGCAGAGACAGTGCGATCGGGCCGCACATGCCCACGCAGTGCAGGCTGCCTAAAAGGCCGATGGTGAATGCCGTCCACAGTGCCATGCTTATAGGGTTATGCTTACTTCTTTGTAATAGGCCTTACCTTCCGCTTCCCAGTCTACCTTCACCTTCCACAGGCCGGAACGCAGGCCTTCGGTGGATATGCGCTGCACATGGCCATCCTGAAGCTGCACCGGTACCCGGAAATCGCTTTTCTTATCAGAAGGGCAGAAGAAGTAGGCCTCGCCGCTCACTTCCGCGAATTCTTCGGGAAAATGCAGTTCTACCACCGACTGCTGTATCTTGTTCCAGACCTTCAGGTCCTCCTCCAGCTTCATGGCATTCGCCAGCTTGTCGTAATGCTGCTGATAGGCCAGGTCGTCGGCATAGTAATGCTCCGATACCAGGCTGTGGTCATAGGTCGTCGATTTGAAAACCTGATACAACAGCGCCAGAACAAATACGGAGTAGAATACGGCTATTCCTGTTCCCCAGTTGAATTTCATGGTTCTTTGTTTTTGGTGTGATGGTTTATTGGTTTATTGGTTTATTGGTTTATTGGTGTTGTGGTTTTGCGGTGTGATGGTTTATTGGTTTATTGGTTTTGCGGTGTGATGGAATGGTGTATCGGTTTTGTGGTCTTGCGGTGTAGGCCCCTTCCGCCTTCCGCCTTCCGACTTCAATTCACCGGCCCCAAAAAGTTAGTCTTAGCCTTATCCACCAGTTCGCCCTTCGAGTACACTTCGATGGTGATGCTGTTCTTACGGCCTTCGAGCTTGCTTCTTTTCAGGTCGATGAAGAGGGCGCCTTCGGCTACTTTGCCGGCCTTGGCCACGGGGCTTTTTCCGACGAGGCGGACACGCCCGTCCAGGCCTTCGCCCAGGCGGAACTCTACCGGCATATCTTCCTGCGATTTGTTGATGACCTGATAGTTGTAGAGGTTGCTGATGTAGTCCTCATCCACTTCCTGATACAGCATACCAGGGGTGCGCAGCAGCAGGGTTTCTATCTGAGAGCGGGAAGTAAGGAGTACGACGTTCACTGCAAGAAGGATGAACAGCACCACGCTATAGGCCATCACGCGGGGCGTGAAGAGCTTCTCGCGCTTTTCGACGATCCCGTTGTAGCTGTCGTAGCGGATCAGCCCTTTGGGGCGGTTCACTTTTTCCATCACCTCATCGCAGGCGTCGATGCAGGCGGTACAGTTGACGCACTCGAGCTGCGTGCCGTCGCGGATGTCGATACCGGTGGGGCAGACCTGCACGCAGAGCTTGCAGTCGATACAGTCGCCCAGCACCTGTTTCATGTCCTCTACCGGATTGCCATTGCCGTTTTCGTTAGCTTCTGCCACTTCACTTTTTATGGCGGAGACGGGGTCGCGGCCTATGGCCTTTTCCTTTTTGTTGCGGTTTTTCTGGATCTTTCCTCTCGGCTCGCCCCGGATGAAGTCATAGGCGACCACTATGGAGTTTTGGTCGAGCATGACGCCCTGCAGGCGGCCGTATGGACAGATGGCAATACAGACCTGCTCGCGCATGTAGGAAAAAACGAAGTAGAAGGCCCCGGAGAAAAGGATCATGGCGGTGAAGCCCTGCCAGTGCATGGCCAGCGGCTCGGTAGCGATATTAATGACCTCGTCCACGCCTATGATATAGGCAAGGAAAGTATTGGCCACCAGTACGGCGATGGCAAAGAATATGGCCTGCTTGCCCACTTTCTTAACGATCTTCTCCCTCGTCCAGGGAGCTTTGTGGAGCCGCCGCTGGGCGTTGGCATCTCCCTCGATGAAGTATTCGATCTTGCGGAAAACCATTTCCATAAAGATCGTCTGCGGGCATACCCAGCCGCAGAACAGGCGCCCCCATACTACCGTGAACAATACGATGAATACGATCAGGGTGAGCATGGCGAGCACAAAGAGGTAGAAATCCTGCGGCATGAATAAGATGCCGAAGAGAACGAACTTCCGCTCCAGTACATTGAAAAGTAATAGCGGCTCCCCGTTCACCTTGATAAAAGGTATGAGAAAGAGGAAAGCCAGCAGTACCCAGCTTACGTAGGTACGTGCGTTAGTGTACGGCCCTTTGGGTTTTTTCGGATAGATCCACACCCGTTTACCCTGCTCGTCAACCGTAGCAATATTGTCCCGGTATTCTTCGGTGTCCTTAATTGGTTGTGTTGGACTCATGGTTCGTTGGTTGAAATTTTTGGTTCCGGGTGTTTATTGGGTAGTGGGCCAGGATTGAGGGATTGAGGGATTGAATGTAGCCCACACATCAAGCCGTATTTTCCAGGCTACCATGAGCATATCCTGATTCCTTCCTTCCTTCCTTCCTTCATCCCTTCATTCGTTCATCCCAATGGCATCCTCCTCCTCGCTTTCAGGTGAAGTAGCAGTAGTATCCGCCGGGGCGCTGTTGTCCACCTGCTGGTAGAGTTCACCTTCGGGCTCCTTGGCATTGGGCGGCTTAGTGCCCTGCAGGGTCATGATGTAGCTGGACACCTTGTGCATTTCGGAGGCTCCCAGCTGGGATTTCCAGGCGATCATACCCTTTTCCGGGACACCGTACTTGATGGTCCTGAAAACATCTTTGATGCTTCCGCCATGTATCCAGTACTGGTCCGTCATATTGGGGCCAACGCCACCTTCGCCCATAAAGCCATGGCAGGCGGCACAGTTGGTTTCGTAGATGGTCTTGCCCTGCGCCAGAGCCGCCTCATCGGTAAGGGGGGTGACATTGGTCTCGTCTATCAGGTTGGCCTGGGTAGACAGGTAGGCCTGCACCGCTTTTTCCGCCCGTTCCATCTCCATCTGATATTCTTCTCTCGAGCCGGGGCCCGCATCGAAAATGTGGTAGTAGGAGTAATATACCACCCCAAAGGCGATAGAGGCATAGAACATGGCCACCCACCAGGGCGGCAGGCTGTTGTCCAGCTCCCGGATGCCGTCGTACTCGTGGTCGAAGAGGATGTCTTTCTCTTTTTCTAAAGGTACGGAAGCGGTCATGCGCT
>CAYVVK010000440.1:0-5957 GCA_964454855.1 uncultured Phaeodactylibacter sp.
TTGTCTATCGCCGCTACGCGGCTTCATTTTAAAGTAACAAAGTAGTATTAAGTAGGCGGACAGAACAATACGGCATTTTAACAATGTAACCCATACCCATACCGGTACCCATACCCATACGGGCCCGTACCGGGGCGGGTTTCGCCATGCTCAACAATCTGCCCGGAACGCCCGGAAATAAAGCCCATCCAACTCTGCTGCCGAAGCAGTATAAGTAAACTAAAACTGTCCACCCACTTACTCCCAGCCGATATCGCTGATCTGATCCCCGATCTGTATCTGATGGACAATATCCATGCTTTCTTCCGGCACCCGGGCAAAGATGGTATAATTGCCATCCAGGTGCGGAGTGGGGGAGTGGGTAATGAAAAACTGGGTGCACTCCGTGTGGTTGCCGGCGGAGGCCATACCCACGTAGCCCTCCTGGTCGTAATGCAGATGAGGCAATTCCGAGCGTATGGTATAATCGAGGCTGCCGTAGCCGTCGCCACGCGGGCAGCCGTCCTGGATCACAAAATTAGGCGCCACCCGGTGAAACACCCGGTTGGCGTAAAAGCCCTGCCCCATGAGGGAAATGAAATTGGCCACCGTGCCGGGAGCATGATCGGCCATAAACTCGATCACTATATTACCTCTCTGGGTTTTAATGAGGGCTCTTTTCTCTCCATCCTGCCTCAGTTTGTTGAGCATACTCCACTCTATGGGGTGGTTGTATTCCGGCTTCCGGACAGGAGGCTTCGGCTCTCCCTTAAGAAAGGCGATGGTGTGGCGCAGTTCATTATAGGTTTCGATCTCCTTGGGCAGTTCCAGCCGGGCCAGGGCGCTGTCCAGGATTTCCGTCTGCGTGATGTAGTTCTGATATCCCAGGCTTTCATTGCGCAGGGCCTGTGCGGCGACGGCGATCATGCCGGGGTCGCCACTTTGCATGGCCTCCATGAAATACGCCTGCAGTTCCCGCCTCACCTGCCGGTAGCCGGCTCCAAAGAAAGCGCGGAAGCGAGGCATATCACTGACCTTGGCCAGTGCCTCCATAGTGGCCGTGCGGATGGCGGGAACTTCCGATTTGAACCCCTCCTGGTAGATGAAGCGGTAGTTCCAGCCGAATTCCGCCAGGGCATCCAGCACCGCCGCTTTCTCATAGGGAGAGTTGGCGCTGAGGAAGCGTCGCCGCAACTCTTCATTGATGGCGTCGCGGTATTCCACATAATAGGCGGGCAGGTAGCGGTTGGCTGCCTGGTACATATCCAGCTGCACCTGCCAGGGCAGGGTGTCTTTGGCGGCCTGCCAGTAGAAGGTAGCGTCTTTGCTGTTGCCGTTCTCGATGTAGTACTGGGCGGCCCGCTGGGCAAGGTGAATATTGCCGGACTTCAGCGCCTGGCGGGCCGTTTCCTGCACCAGTGCGTAATCGTAATTGCTCAGGGCGCGCAGCATATTGGCCTGCACCCGGTAGTCGGGCTCCCTTTCGAATTCCTTGAGCAAGGCCTGCCGTGCCGTTGCCGTTTTTACTTTTCCCAGCGCAATGGCCAGGTTCATCCTGATGCGGGGATCCTGTTCGTTGTCCATAGTTTGAATGAGCGACTGGCCGGCCAGGGAGTCGACTTTAATGTGCTCCGCCCGGGCCAGATAGTGGGAGGCGATAAAGCGCACGCGCTGCGGATATTGCTGATCTGCAACCAGCGCCAGCGCCCGGGCAGTGCCTTCGGGGAGGACGATCCGGCGCAGCGCATAGCGATAAATGCCCCATGCCTGCCCTTCCAGCAGCAGGGTGTCGGTAGGCTGGTAGGTGCTTATCGTGCTCAGGGCACGCAGGTTCTCTTCTGTTCCGCATTTTCCAATAGCTTCCAGGATGGCGCGGTTGGCCTTCCAGTATTGGCCCGCGGTGTCCTCCCGGCTGAAAGCCTCCAGCAGCAGCGTTTCGCCGGAAACGGCGCCGGCCTGCCCGATGGCGTAGGCGGCAGCGGCCCGCACCTCGTCGATGGGGTCGTTCAGCAGCAGGGCCAGGCTGTCGTTCGCCGTAGAATCCTTTATAGAACCGAAGGCCATGGCCGCCAGGTAGCGGTAGGTGGGATCCTCGTGGCGGAAAAAGAGGTAAAGGCTGTCCTTCAGCTGTCTGTCCTGATAGTCGTGGATCTCTCTGAACAGGGGGTCGGTATAGTCGATGCTGATCTCGGAGAGGATCTCATCGGAAGGGGCCACGCAGGCCCACTGCTGAAGGATAAGCCCAGCGAGCAACAGGGAAAAAAGAATATTTCGGTTCATGCACTAAAGCTTGGATGAATGTTACTGGAAATCTTCCTCCTCTTCGAGCGGTTTGGTGGCCTCATCGCCGAACATGTCTTCGCTGAAGCCCTCGTTTTCAAACTCATTATCGTCCAAAGGCAGGCGGCCCCGGTTGTATTCCGCACAATTCATCTCGATGCCAATATCTCCCGGAGGCCGGTGGAAACGGGCGGAGGCGTCGTAGTCAAAATCGTCGGAAGCTTCTATCCGGCGGAGGAATTCGCGAAAGAAGGGCTTGGCCATATAAGCGCCCTGCCCGTAGGTCAGCGAGCGGAAGCGGATCCAGCGGTCTTCACCGCCCACCCAGGTGCCGACCACCAGGTTGGGCGTAATGCCCATGAACCAGCCGTCGACGTAATCATTGGTGGTCCCCGTTTTGCCGCCCACTTCGCTCTTGATGCCCCACATGCCGGTAGCGGCGTATTTGAGCATCTCCACCATTACATAGTTGGCGTTGGGGCTGATGGCCACCCGCTCCTGGGGAAATTCTTCGTAGAGCAGGCGCCCATTCTTGTCTTCTATGCGCAACAGATAGGTAGGTTTGTTATAAATGCCGTTGTTGGCGAAAGTCGTATATGCGCCGGTCATTTCCATATTGGTCAGGTCGGTAGCGCCCAGGGCAATGGAAGGCGAACGGGGTATCCGGTAGCGGCCGTTGGGATAGCGGGCGCTGCTGTCTATGCCCATCTGGTGGACCAGCCCGCGCACCGGCTCGGTATCGCCCAGTTGTTTCATGAGGTGGACGGAGACGGTGTTCTTCGACTGCCGCAGGCCTTCCTTGAGGGTCAGCAGCTGGCCGCTGTAGCGGCCGTCGGCATTGCGCGGCTTCCAGTCTCCCAACAGGCCGAAATTGCCGTCGCCGGGAGAGATCACCTGCTGGATGTCATAGACCTGATAACAGGGGGAGAAGCCCTGCTGGGCGATGGCCGTGGCGTACACAAATGGCTTGAAGGTAGAGCCCACCTGCCGGCTGGAGCGGTTGTGGTCGTACTGGAAATACTTGAAGTTGATGCCGCCGACCCACACTTTCACATAGCCGGTGACGGGGTCAGCCGCCAGGATGCCCGTTTGCAGGAACATGCGGTGGTACTTGATGCTGTCCATCGGTGTCATCACCGTATCCTTCTCCATGGCGGGCACATAGGCGAAGACTTTCATCTTCGTTTCCGTATTGAAGGCCCGCCGGGCTTCTTCCTGAAGGGCATGCCACTGGGTTTGCAATTTTGTGAAGTGGCGGCTGCGCTTCACCTGCCGGTAATTGGCCGCCAGGCTGCTGCTGATCAGGCCTTTTTCTACGAGATCGGAGATGACGCCCCCTTTTTCGGCATCCGCTACGATGCGTTCCACCTCCCGGTCATCGGGGTGGAAAATGAGGCCTTTTACTTCCTGCTCTATTTTATCGAGTACTTCCGTCAGGTACTTGGCGCGCAGGCTCTGGTAGCGGTCGGAATTGCGCTTGAGATCCTCCAGGGAGGCCTTGCGGATGGGAATGGGCACCTCGTTGTCGGAACTACGGTCGGTATATTCCCAGGGGTCCTTGTTGACCACCCGCCAGGTATTCCAGAAGGCGTTCTGTACCTTGGCCATGTGCTCCACCATTACCTCTTCGGCCAGGCGCTGCATGTCGGGATCGATGGTGGTATAGATGCGCAGGCCGTCGCGGTAGATGTCATAGGTGGAGCCGTCGGATTTGCGGTATTCCTTGCGCTCGAGGATGTTCTTGATGTCCTTGGCCAGTTCCATGCGGAAGTAAGGCGCAATGCCGTCCGCGTGGGTCTGCCGGGTATAATTGAGCCCGAGGGGCATCTGCCGAAGCGAGTCGTACTCCTCCTGGCTGATCATGCCGTTGTTCTGCATCTGCTTGAAGACCACCATCCGGCGGTGTATGACCATATCGGGCCGGCGCAGGGGGTTGTACAGGGAGGGGTTTTTGAGCATGCCCACCAGCATGGCGGCCTCGTGCAGGCTCAGCGAGTCCTGAGGTTTGCCAAAGTAGATCTCCGAAGCGGCCTTGATGCCGTAAGCGCCGTTGATGAAGTTGAACTTGTTGAGGTACATGGAGATGATCTCCTCCTTGGTGTAGCGGCGCTCCAGGCGTACGGCAATGATCCACTCCTTAAGTTTCTGGAAGGCCCGCTCCGGTATGTTGGAAGCCGTCTGCCCGGTAAAAAGGAGCTTGGCCAGCTGCTGGGTGATGGTGCTGGCGCCGCCGGAGCTGCGCTGCCCCAGCAGGAGGGTCTTGACGGCCACCCTGCCCAGAGCTTCGAAGTCGATGCCGCTGTGCTCGCGAAAGCGATGGTCTTCGGTGGCGATAAGGGCGGCCACCAGGTTGGGGGAGAGTTCTTCGAAGGCCACCGGCACCCGGTTCTCCGTATAGTAACGGCCGATGACCTCGCCGTTGTTGGCAAAGATCTGGGAGGCTTCTTCGCTCTTAGGGTTTTCCAGCTGCTTGACAGAGGGCAGGTCGGTAAAAGAAAGAATGAGGAAGGTGAGGAATACCGCCGCAATGCCTCCAATGGTGAGGTACCACATCCAACGGGTGATCTGGCGGTAGAGCGCTGTCTTATCTTGTTTTCTGTATTCCATATCGTATGTGATTCACAATGCAATATTAGTGAATTCTGGCCTAAAAGCTGAACTCTTCACTGAAGGCTTCATTTTCGAACTCGCCTTCTTCGAGCGGCGGCGGGGCCTTATCGTATTCTTCGCAATCCATTTCCATGCCCGGCCCGCCGGGTGGGCGGAAGAAACGGGCGTTGCTGTCACAATCCATATCCGGGGAGGCCTCCAGCCGGCGGAGGAATTCGTGGAAAAAGGGCCGGGCCATAAAAGCGCCCTGGCCGTAGCGCAGCGAGCGGAAGCGGATCCAGCGGCCTTCTCCTCCCACCCAGGTGCCGGCCACCACTGCCTCACTGCCCATTATAAAACTCCAGGCTCTCCCGAATAAGCGCGGGTTCACAGTGCTGGTTGACCACCGGCTGGCCGATCGCGGAAATCAGGCTGAAGTTGATCTGCCGGCCTTCGTTCTTTTTGTCGTTGCTCATCAGGGCGAGGTAGGCGTCGAAATCTTCGGGCGCCAGAGGGTGGTGGCCGTAAAGGCCCGTCATATAACGAACAATACGGCCTACATCTTTTGTTGGCAGCCCCAGCTTTTCCTGAGAGAGGTAAGCCTCGCAAACCATGCCTATGGCGATGGCCTCGCCGTGCAGCAGCGGCTTGTCGCTTTCCATGGCCAGGCCCTCTACGGCATGGCCGATGGTGTGGCCGAAGTTGAGCGCTTTGCGGATGCCTTTCTCCAGAGGGTCTTCCTCCACGATGCGCTGCTTGATCTTCAGGGAGGGCGGAATGAGGGCGGCCCAGCCGGCCTGGCTGAGGTCCCGGATCTGTTGAAGTTCTGCCCACTGCCCGGCATCGGCGATCAGGCTGTGCTTGATAAGCTCGGCGTAGCCGCTGCGGATCTCGCGGGCGGGCAGAGTGTTCAAAAATCCGGGGTCGATAAATACCGCCTGCGGGTTGGCGAACAAGCCGATGCTGTTCTTGACCATCCGGAAATCGATGCCCAGCTTGCCGCCGATGGAGGCGTCCACCTGCGAGAGCAGGGTAGTGGGGATCTGCGCAAAGCGGATGCCGCGTTTGAAGGTGCCGGCGCAGAAGCCGCCCATATCGCCGATGACGCC
>CAYVVK010000441.1:0-2129 GCA_964454855.1 uncultured Phaeodactylibacter sp.
CAGAGAGCTACAAGTTGTTGATATTCAAAGGGTTTGATCCCGAACTGACGTTAATGTAGTATCCTGGCTGCCTGAAGCGGCCTTCACGGACCGGAGGCCCGCGCTCCATCGCAAAACATAACTGCAATGAATAAACTCCTGCTCTACTTTTTCTGCCTGATCTGCCTGGCGGGCTGCCAACCTTCCCAGCCAAAAACCAACTTCGAAGAGCTCGACGAAGCCGCCAAACGCCTGCCCGAAAACGCCATCCACAGCATGGAAGTGCTGGGCCACAATTTCCGCAACAACTACGAACTGGCCGTCGATTCCTACGGCACCCTCTGGCAGTCCGACAACGATGACGACGGCAACCGCGGGGTGCGCATCAACTACCTGATGGAATACGGCAATTACGGCTACGTGGATGAAAAAACCGGCGCCGGCTGGCGGCAGCACCGCATCAATATGGAAGCCGAGATCCCGCTCCGCCACTGGCACCTCAATGACCCCGGCGTAGTGCCCAACCTGCTGCAAACCGGCTCCGGATCACCCTGCGGCATGGCCATCTACGAGAGCGATAAGCTCCCGGCTGTTTTCCAAAACCAGATGCTGCACGCCGAAGCCGGCCATAATGTGGTGCGCGCCTACCCGGTGGAAAAGGACGGCGCCGGTTACCAGGCCGGGATCGTTGACCTGGTGAAGTCGCAAGACCCCTGGTTCCGCCCCTCAGACGTCTGCGTAGCGCCCGACGGCTCGGTATTTATCGCCGACTGGTACGACCCGGCGGTGGGCGGCCATAAGTTCGGCGACCCGGAGCGGGGCCGCATCTACCGGGTAACAGCCAGGGGACAGGGCGCGGCCTACTCCGCTCCCACTTATGACCTCAGCGGGCCGGCCGGCGCTGCCAAAGCCCTGAGGAACCCCAACCTGTCGGTACGCGCCCGGGCCATGGCCAGCTTCACTGAAGCCGGCGCCGCTGCCGAAAAAGCATTATTAAAGCTGTGGCAAAGTCCCGATCCGCGCCTGCGGGCGCGCGCCCTGTGGCTACTGGCCAAAATAGAAGGAAAAGCAGAGCAGTACGTTCGGCTCGCCCTGCAGGCTAAGGAGCCGGGCCTCCGGATCACGGGGCTGCGGGCGGCCCGGCAATTGCTGCCTGGGCAATTGCCCACATTCATCAAACAGGCCGTCGACGACCCCTCCCCGCAGCTGCGGCGGGAAGCCGCTATCGCCCTGCGCCGGCTGGGCACGCCGGAGGCTGATAAACTCTGGGCGCAGCTGGCGCTTCAGCACGACGGAAAAGGCCGCTGGTACCTGGAAGCCCTGGGCATCGGCGCCGATCTTTTCCCCGACAGCCGCTTTGCCGCCTGGCGTGCCCTGGCGGGTGAAAACTGGAATACCGCAGGCGGCAGAGAGATCGTATGGCGCATGCGGGCCCCTGCCGCCCTGCCGCTGTTGAAAAAGATGATCCTCAGCCCGGAGGCCGGCCCCTTCGAGCTGCGCCAGTACCTGCGGGCGTTCGACTTCCACGAGAAAGAAGATAAAAATGAGATCCTGGCCTCCCTCCTCAAGCAGGATCACCCGCTGCAGGATTCCCTCAACCAATGGGTGATCTACCAGATGGACAAGGATTTTGTAAAAAACAGCCCGAAGGCCATGGCCGTGGCGGAGGAGATCCTCCCTCGCCTTTACGGCAGCCAGGAATACCTGGATATGGTGGAAAAACTGGAATTGAAGAGCCAGCGGCGGGAACTGCTGCGCATGGTGCTCGATAATGAAGAAGAAAACCTGCGCCGAAAAGCCACCATCCTGCTGGCCAGCATGGATGGGCTGCCGCTGATGTTGGAGGCCTTTAAAGGTGCTGATGAAGAAGAGGCATTGCGTTTGTTATCCGCCATGCAGCCTGTAGAAAGCGAAAAGCTTTTCCCCTTCTATCTCGGGCAACTTGCCGACTCCAGCAGAAGCATAAGCCTCCGCCGCGCTGCCCTCAGCAGCCTGGCCGGCACCTGGCAGGGACAGATCTTCCTGATGGAAAAGGTGGAGCAGGAAGCAGTGCCGGCCGCTCTTGTGCAACAGGCCCTGCTGGCCCTGAGCAACTCCTGGAACATCGATGTGCGCCGGGCATCACGCGCCCGGCTGGCGGAAAAGCAGGA
>CAYVVK010000441.1:2139-5951 GCA_964454855.1 uncultured Phaeodactylibacter sp.
GGAGCTCCCTCCCCTGGCCGTACTGGAAAACCTCAGCGGCTCAGCAGAAAAGGGCGAGGGAGTATTCGCCATGTTTTGTGCCAACTGTCATGTAGTGGGGCAGGAAGGCATCGCTTTCGGCCCCGCCCTCACGGAGATCGGAAGCAAGATGGGCAAGAACGGCCTGTACCAGGCCATCATCTATCCTTCCAGCGGCATCAATTTCGGCTACGAAGGCCATACCATCCGCCTGAAAGACGGCTCTACCCTCACGGGCATCATCGAGAGCCGAACCGACGAGGCCACCACCCTGCGCATGATGGGCGGCTTCACCCGGCAGCTGGCTGCAGAGGAGATCGAGCAGGTGGAAGAAATGCCCAACTCCCTGATGACAGAGGGGCTGCACCGGGCGATCGGCAAGGAAGGTTTGGTAGGCCTTGTAGAGTACCTGTCTTCCCTGAAGGCCGCACCGGGCGATCTGTCGGCCGTTGAGTAGCCCTCGCCGGAAAGCCGGCCTGGAAAGCAATTATTTTTTTACCTTGCCGCTATGTCACGCTCCCGCCAGTTAGCCGCCATCATGTTTACCGATATTAAAGGGTATACGGCACTCATGCAGCAAGATGAACAAAAGGCCATACAGGCCCGCGACAAGCACCGCCGGATATTCAATGCCAGCACGGAGAAATACCGGGGCAAGGTGCTGCAGTACTACGGCGACGGCACCCTGAGCATCTTCAACAGCGTGATCGATGCCGTACACTGCGGCATAGAAATGCAAAGGGGATTCCGCGAGGCGCCCGCCCTACCGGTAAAGATAGGCATCCATTGCGGCGATATCGTTTACAGCGAGGAGGAGATCGTCGGCGACAGTGTGAATATTGCTTCGCGCATCGAATCTCTGGCGGTTCCGGGCAGTGTTTTCATTTCCGAGAAAGTGTACGATGAGGTCAAGAACCAGAAGTCGATAAAAGCCAACCGGCTTACCAGATCAGGCTTAAGAGCATGTTTGCAGCTCAAAGATTGGCCTCCAAACATGCTCTAAGGGCCATCTGGGATGCCTCGATACCGGCCCCTCCGAACGGTGGGCGGAGTGGTTTGATGGCATGTCTCTGCAACTGGAGAAGGACGGCACCACCCTCCTGTACGGGCCGGTGGCCGACCAGGCTGCCCTGCACGGGCTGCTGAGGAAAGTGCGGGGCCTCGGCATGCCCCTGATCTCGGTCATCTGCGTGGATGCAATAGCTGGAGAGGAGGGGTTTAATTTGTTAACCAAAAAATAGCAAGGATCATGAAAGTTGTCGAATTTCATACGTTTGGATCGCCGGAAGTCCTGGAGATCAAGGAAGTAGCCAAGCCCATCCCGGGAGATAAGGAGGTGTTGATAAAAGTACATGCCAGTACTGTGACCTCAGGGGACGTGAGGGTGCGAAGCGCTACCTTTCCTCCTGGTTTCGGGCTCATCGGCCGGCTGATGGTGGGGTTTTCAAAACCGAGGAGCCCCAGGCTGGGCAATGAACTGGCCGGAATAGTAGAAGCAGTAGGGAAAGAGGTGACCCAGTTTAAGCCAGGAGATGCCGTTTTTGCCGGCACCGGCCTGGGGCTGGGCGCCAATGCCGAATACATCTGCCTGCCCGCAGATGGGCCGATAGCCCTCAAGCCGGCGAACCTTTCCTTCGAAGAAGCCGCCGCCGTTCCCTTCGGCGCCTTGACCTCCCTGATTTTTCTGCGTGATTTTGGCAAGATCCGCAGCGGGCAGCACGTCCTCATTGTAGGAGCCTCCGGAAGCCTGGGCACCTATGCCTTACAACTGGCGAAGTATTTCGGAGCCGAAGTCACCGCAGTATGCAGCACCGCCAATGTGGAAATGGTGAAGGAGCTGGGCGCAGATGAGGTGATCGACTACACGCAGGAGGATTTCACTAAAAATGGCAAAGCTTACGACATCATTTTCGACACGGTGGGCAAAGCCTCTTTTTCCAAAAGCAGGCAGGCCCTGAAGCCCGGAGGCCTCTTCCTGGCTGCCGCAGGCGGAGGGAAGGAGTATGCTCAAATGTTGTGGACCTCCATTACCGGAGGGAAGAAAGTGGCCGCCGGCCTGGCCGTACAGCGCCAGGAAGATATGGCCTTCCTCATAGAGCTGATCGAAGCGGGGCAACTTAAGCCTGTCATCGACCGGCACTATCCGCTGGAGCAGATCGCCCGGGCACACAAATATGTGGAGACGGGGCGCAAAAAGGGAAATGTGGTGATCAGGCTGAGCCAGAATACATGAACGGGGAAATGCAATTGTTAGAAAAACAGCGTTCATTTTCTAACTTTAGGCAAAAACCGCATGTATCCACGCCTCCTCCTCGCCACCGCTCTTCTGGCGTTGTCTTTCCTCCAACTATCCGCTCAGGCCGATATCATTTTCCGAAACGGCCGCATCTACACCATGGAAGCTCCCGGCGCAATGGTGGAAGCCCTGGCCGTAAAAGGCGAAAAGATCAGTTTTACCGGTAGCTGGGCCGATGCCCGGGCGCTCATCGGCAAGGATACGCGAATCGTGGGCCTGCAGGGCAAAACCCTGCTTCCCGGCTTCACCGATGCCCACGTGCATCCCATATCCGGGGGGCTGGCGCTCATGGAATGTAATCTCACCGGGATCGAAGAACCGGACAGCATGCTCGTTTTCCTGAAAAATTATGCGGAGGCCCATCCCGAAAAGGAATGGATACGGGGGCATAACTTCTGGCTGGCCGCCTTTCCCAAGGGCAACCCCGGTAAAGAGTTGCTGGATAAGATTATTCCCGATCGCCCGGCATACGTCGTTTCCAGCGATGCCCATTCCGCCTGGGTGAATTCCGAGGCCCTTCGCCGGGCGGGCATTACGGCCGAGACACCCGATCCGCCCAACGGCCTGATCGAACGGGATGAACGCACGGGTGAGCCTACCGGCACCCTGCGGGAGGAGGCCATGGCCCTGGTGGAAAAACTTCTCCCCGCATACAGCCGGGAAGAACTGGCAGAAGGCCTGAAAAGAGGGCTGGAAGTGGCCAACTCACTCGGCATTACCAATCTAATAGAAGCCTCGGCCCGGGAAAATTACCTGCAGGCCTACCTGGCGCTGGCAGAAGAGGGAGGCCTCACCGCCCACATCAACCTCTCCATTTACGCAGATATCTCAAAGGGAATGAAAGGCGTGAAGGAAGTACTGGCCCTCAATGAAAAGTACAAGGCCAGAGCCGCCCGGCTCGGAGATGGGAAGGGAGGCCTGCGCTTCGATCAGGTGAAACTTTTTATGGACGGCGTAGTAGAAGGCAAAACGGCCGCCATGCTCCGCCACTACCATGGCGAGAACTTTCGCGGCTCCCTGAACGCCCATCCGGATACGGCCATTGCCGCCATCACCGCCCTGGATAAGGCCGGCCTGCAGATCCATGTGCACGCCATCGGAGACCGCGGCATACGCACCACCCTGGATGCCTTTGAACGAGCCCGTGAACTAAACGGCCCTCGCGACAGCCGCCACCACATCGCCCACCTGCACGTCATCCATCCCGATGACATTCCCCGCTTCGCAGAGCTGAATGTCATCGCCAATTTCCAGGCCCTCTGGGCTACCCTGGAAGATTCCTACATGACCGAGCTGAACTACCCCTTCCTGGGTGAAGAACGCGCGGAGTGGCAGTACCCCATCGGCTCGGTGGCGCGCAGCGGCGGCCGCCTGGCCTTCGGCAGCGACTGGGACGTGAGCACCATGGACCCCTTCGACGCCATGCAGGTGGCCGTTACCCGCCGCGGCCCGGACAGCATCGCCCGCGAACCCTGGACGCCGCAGCACCTGGAGGATG
>CAYVVK010000442.1:0-5950 GCA_964454855.1 uncultured Phaeodactylibacter sp.
CAAGCCGCGTAGCGGCGGCAGAATACATCTTGCTTCGGCCGCGGTCAGTACGAGCACTACGGTGGCCTGCCCTACGCGCTGACGCAAGGCCGCGGGCCATCCCTCGCCGCCTTTCAGGCTGGTATCCAGGAAAGCGGCTTCCCAGCCAAGGTGTTGGTTGATGGAATCGCGCAGCCGGCCCGCCTGCGTGGAAGCATCGGCGGTGCGGTAGCTGATGAAGATGGGGTGGGTTTGGTCCTGCGGCATATATGCTGGGCTTTGGCGGCTCCATCGCCTCCCTTCGGGGGTGGGACAAAGCGATGGAGCTACTGCCTGTTTATACAATGATACTAAAATAATGGGAAAGAAGTTGTGTTCCAGGCCTACAGCCTTAGGTGGGTTGGGAGCCTGCAACATAAAGCCCGGGCGCAGTGGGAAACTGCACGCGGGCGTATGCGGCGCTACAGGGAAAGCTTCGCCGCAATATCCTTGGGTATCGCATCCTTATGCACCATGATGCCCACCGTCTTCATGCGGAAGTAGGCTTCCGACATGTAGAGGAAGCCCTTATACGGGCTGATCTCCCCCCAGGAGTTCTTGGTCACGTAATAGGCCGTGCCCTCCTGGTCTTTGGCGATGCCCGTGAGGTGCATGAGGTGGTCGTCGGTGGTGGCGTAGCTCTCGAATGCTTTCTGGCGCATCTCCTGATCAACTTGGGCTTCTTCTACCGGATCATCGAAGATATCCTTTGCCCGCGGGTCGGCCGGGATGACGGCGATGCCCGCTCCGGCGTCAAAGCCTTTCTCTCCCACATCGCCATCCCAGGCGACGGTATAGCCTTCTGCCAGGGCATGCTCGGCGATGGCCTGCAGCTCATCCAGCGGGAGGTTGTAGTAGGAGCCATTGGAATAGTTGTCGGGGATCTCGAGGATGAAAGTTTCGTAGAAAGGATGGTGGGAAAAAGAGGTCAGGGTGACGTAATCGTCCGGGTTGATGCCCAGGCTTTGGGCGTAAGATTCCGGGGTATAGGTTTTGCCCTGGTAGGTAAAGGTTTCCGGGGCATCGCCCATGTAGTTATCGAGCAGGCAATCTACCGCATCCGGCCATTTATCGCTCAGGCTCTTGCGCTTCAGCAGGCCGTCCAGCATGCCTTTGAGAGCCGTTTCCATCTCACTGTGGTCGTGGATGGGATCACCGGGCAGTTTGCCGGAGTAGACGGATTCGGGTACGATGCCTGCCATATGGAAGGCGCGCATCACGTCGTGGTTCAGGCCGCCCTGGCTGAAGTTGGCCTTGCCCTGCCGCAGGATGTAGTTGCGGGCTTTGTCTTTATAGATGGTGCGCACCATAAACATTTCCGAAAGGTCATAGCCGGGTTTTCCCATGCGCAGCAACTCCGATTCTAAGAAAGAAACCGTGGAAAAGCTCCAGCAGGTGCCGGTATTTTGCTGGTTTTTAATGGAGGTGCATTCTACGTTGTGTTTGACGGTGAAGTCGTACTGTGCCGGGAGTTGGAAGGCCAGCAGCAGTACTGAGATCCAAAAGATGTATTTCATGGCTTTTTACTGATTTATGGATTAGTGAAATTTTGTACGCCCGGGCGCAGTTTGAAACTGCACCCGGAGGTTGAGTTAACGAATGATCGTCACATTCCCCTTTTCAAAATACTGCTCCCCATTATAGCAGCCCACTTCCAGGTAGTAGCCGAATACATCGGGAGCGAGCCGTTCGCCTTTGTAGGTGCCGTCCCAGCCGGCCTGCTGCTCGTAAGTTTCAAAGACCTTCTCTCCCCAGCGGTTGTAGACCGCAAAGTACAGCTCTTCGATAGTGCCGCCTTCTACCCTCAGCAGATCGTTCAGATTATCACCGTTGGGGCTGAAGGCATTTGGCACGTAAATAAACGGCGGCCGGCAATCGCTTATTACCAGTATAGTGAGGCTGGCCTCATTGCGGCAACCCGATTCATCCACCACACGCACCGTGAATTCCGTGGTGCTGTCCACCTGAGCCAGCGGATCGAACACAGTAAGGGAACTCAGGCGCTGGCCGGGTGACCAAAGATAATCATATCCGGCGTCAAAAGTAGCTTCCAGCTGCACCTCGCCCGGACCGAAGAGCGTATCCGGCTCTGCGGTGGCCTGCAGCGGGGGCCTTTCCTCGGATACGGAGATGCGGATCGTCCTGCTCGCCGCACAGCCCAATTCGTTGGCGAGCCGAACGCTCAGCTCCACATCCTGATCCGGGGCGATCAGCGGGCGGGGCGTACCCTGCCCGGCGATGACTATCTCCGGAGGGCTCCAGGCATAGGAAAGGGAAGCGCCCGCCAGGTTGATCAGTTCCAATTCCAGCATATCGCCCCGGCACAGGCCGGCAGCGGCCGGGAGGAAGGCCTGTATCTGGCCGTTGGTGACCATAACGCTGTCCACTACGCGGCATCCGAAGGCATCGGTCAGCTGCAGGTAATAGGTGCCCTGCGGCGGCGGCTCCACCAGCACTTCCGGCTCTGTGCTGATGATACCGGAAAAATCAATGTCTTCCGCCCAGAGGAAATCCACGGCCTGAGCGCTCTCCGCATACAACAAAAATTCCCGGCTGCAAACCAGGGTATCCGGCACCAGCTTGTATTCGATGGATGGCGCTATCTGCACCAGCACGGTATCGGCCAGCTCGCACTGCCCGGAGGCATCCGTGATGGCCACGGTAAAAAGCTGAGCCGTATCCAGCGTAACGGAAGGATTCGCTGTATTGGGGCCGCTAAGCAGGCCGGCGGGTGACCAGCTGTACTGAAAAGCAGGATCACCTCCCGGGTTGAGAAAAGCGGGCTCGCCCCGGCAGAGCTGAATGCTGTCCGGCAGGGTGGGTTCAGGCACAAGCACGCTAACCACTTGTTGCACCGTATCCCGGCAGCCGTCATCCGAAATTATGGCCAGTTGCACCGTAAATTCTTCCGAGCCCCCAATAGTAAGTTGCGGGTTGGGCCCTTCCGCCCGGCGGCCTTGCCCGAAACCCCATTCCCAGCCGATGATCTCGCTCTGGTTATTGGCCGACCGGTCCTGAAACTGTATGGTAACCGAATCCGCACAATCGCTGATCGCCCAATCGAAAGCCGGAAAGATAGCCGGCTCTTCCACCCGTATGATTTGCGTAAGCGTATCGGGGCAGGCAGGCGCTCCGGCCAGCCAGGTGGTGACCTGATAGGCGCCGGTATCGGGATAGGTATGGCTCACCGCCGCGCCGCTCGCCGAGGCATTGGGATTGGCGGGGTCCCCAAAATGCCAGGCGTAAAAGGGGGCATTGATGCTGCTGCTGGAAAAGTCAACGCGCAGGCTGCTGCACTGCTGCGCATCAAGGAAGGGCAATTGCGAAAGCGTATCCAGAAGGGTGATCGACAGGCTGTCGGTACGGATACAGCCGAATTGGTTTTCCATCTGCACCGCAAGGGGATATACACCGGCCTCTGAAAAGAAAAACCGGGCGGCAGGTGTTCCCTGCCCCTGCAACAGGAGATCTTCCGGCGACCAATAGTAAGTAAGAGTATCCGCAGGGTCTAAAAGTTCAAGGGAAACCGAAGCGGTATCGCCGGGACAGATTGCCGGCTCGAACTGCAAAGCGGTATTGACGCCGTTTCCCTGCACCCGCACGCTGTCCATAGCGATACAGCCCAGAAGATCGCGCACCAGGAAGTAATAGGTTTCTGCACCAAAGGGCTCCACCAGAGCGGAATCGTTATTGGCGATAATGGTGTTCAGCCCGGAATCTTCCGCCCAGTAGTAATTGCCCTGGGTGTTTGTTTGGCCCCAGAGGAGAAATTGCGGGCTGCAGATAACCGTATCTTCCGGGGTCTGAATATCAATTACAGGCGAAACAAATACGGTGATCTCTTTCTCTTCCGAACAGCCACTTTCCGGATCGGCAATCACAAGCCTATAGGTAATCGTCTGTTCCGGCATGGCCAGGGGGTTGGGGCTGTTCAGTTCCTGAATGCCAGGCGCGGGCGCCCACTTGTAGGTATAGGAAAGGTTGAAATCTGGATTGAGGAAAACCGAATCGCCCGGGCAGAGGTACAGCGTATCCGCCGGCAATTCTTCTTCGATCAGGCTGGCGGTAAAGCTTTCCCGCAGGGCCTGTTGGCAACCATTGGCAGAACTAACGAGCAGGCTCAGGGTATATTCACCGCTGGCCATCAGGGCAAAGGTGGGGTTGGGGCCACTGGCAGTCAGCCCCAAGGGTTGTAATTCCCATTCCCAGCTGACGATATCAAAGAGGCTGTCCTCACTGAGGTCAGTGGCCTGTATGAGCAGAGAGTCGGAACAGGAAAGAAATTCAAAATCAAAATCCACAGCCAGGGAACTCTCCTGCAGCACGACCTGCTGAAAGGCGGTGTCTTCACAAACCTCGCCCGGCTCGACGATGAGCAGGACCACATAGGTGCCGGTGTCGGAAAAGGTAAAGACCGGCGATTCGGCGGTGGAAGTCACTCCGGGATTGCCCGGGTCATTAAACTGCCAAAGGAAATCATCGGCGCCCTGGCTGTTGTTCTCGAATACGACACTGAGGCTCCCACACTGAATGTCCGGAGCCGTAAAAGCCGCCGCGGCCTGCCCGCACTGCCCCACATTGTACTGAAAATCCCGCCGGGTGGTGGAGATCAGCTCCCCGTTGCGGTATTCTTCCACGCAGATGCCTACCACGAACTGGCCGATGGTGTTCGGCAGGCCGGTCAGCAGGCCGGTTTCGGGATCGATCTTCAGCGGCACTCCCCCGGAGAAGCCGTTGAGCATGTTGTCTTCACCGTAGGGCGGGGTAACCCAGGATACCGGCTCGTAAGGCGGGTTATTGGGAGGCTGAGGCATGGGGATGTCAGGCGTTGCGCCCGACAGAGGAGTGCAAAGCCGGTATACGATGGAGTCTCCATCCTGGTCGATGGCCGACTGGTCAAAAACAATGGGTTCGTCGACGCAGATGTAAATGGGCGGCCATTCTTTAAATTTGGGGTTGCTGTTGCACTCTTCCAGCGCCTTTTCGGAGATCGTCACGCCATAGGTAGCTCCGGTATCCAGCGGATCGATAATGTTGACTATGGTCTGGTTGCGGCAGCAGCGCTGATAGGCCAGTTGATAGCCTCCGGGAATGGGCGGTAGGTTGACGATGGCCCGGTAGGTGGTGGTGTGCACGCATACATTGGGCGGCACCAGCAGGCACTCGCTGGCCAGCACCGGGCTGAGGGTGTCGTTGTTCATCAGCGGCACCAGCACCTGCCGGAGCAGGTTGTTGTCTTCGTCGAAAATACCGATGGAGGCCGGGTCGTCAAACCAGGCATTGGGGTTGCCGTTGAAGCAGTCGCGAAAGATGGTAAGCGTGATCTCGTATTCATCATTGCCCAGGCAGGTATAGTTCATCTCTCCGCCGACGATGTGGGTGGCGCGGGCGGGAAAGGGCAAAACCAGCAGGAAAAGCAATGCCCATACAACAGCGGGAATGGTAGGTTGATGGCTCACGGGGGAAAGATACGACATGGGAGGGAGGTGGCGAAATGTGGATACTATAGATGCTTTTTTTTGCCTTTTGCCTTTTAGGCAAAAATAGATGCTGCGGCCTTATAGGCCGGGAGATGCTATAGCCTGTGCAGACATCTATAGCCCATACGGGCCTACGCTGCGCTTCGGCATCCACAGCATCCACTATACCGGCCGCGGCACCAGCTGAAAAGCCACCGTCTTCACCCTTCGCGTCATCTTCCCTTCCGGGCCTTCTTCTTCCAGAATCATAGATTGTGCCTGTGGCTGTTCGAAGACCTCCTTCATATTGCGGATGCTGCCTACCGGCACATCCGCCTCGCCCAGTATATTGACGATCTCTTCCCGGGTAAATTTTTTAAAGCCCGGCGCCAGAGCTTCTTTCAGCGCTTTGCGCTGGCGCACGCGGCTGGCGTTCGTGGCAAAGCGATCCTCTTCCGGCAGCTGCTCCAGGC
>CAYVVK010000443.1:0-5938 GCA_964454855.1 uncultured Phaeodactylibacter sp.
GTTTGAGCGGACATCGTCCACCGCAGTCGAATGCGGTCGTGGTACGGATATGCTGGATCTCCGCTTCAGCGGTCATGGCCGCCTCCTTCCCCCTACCCGCCGGCGTTTTAAAAGTCGGCATAACTAAACCCGGGAAGGACTGCCCAGGCCGCCCTTCCCGCAAACCCTAAACCCATGTTGAAAAAACTCGCCATTCCCGTCCTGCTGATCTTTTTATTCCCATTTTACGGTACCGCCCAGCCCCTGTCCATCTTCAGCGTTCATTTCGATACGGATATCGATACCCTGAATGCACAGAGCCGGCAGACGATCATCGATGAACTTCAGGCCTTCCTGCCCCCGCAGGACTACCGCGCCCACCTCATCGGCCATACCGACATACGGGGAAGCCTGGCGTATAACCAGGCCCTTTCTGAACGCCGCGCCGCCGCTGTAGAGCAACGCCTGCAGGAACTCGGCTTTGAACCCGGCCGCATCGAGGCCGATGGCAAAGCCTACCTCGATCCCGCCGCTGAAGGCGATAGCGAAGCCGCCATGGCCCGCAACCGCCGGGTGGATATAGTTATAGAAAAAGCCCGCTGGAACGTGCCAAGCGAGTACTATTCCCTGGACAGCAAGCGCCCCGCCAGCCTGGAATACGAGCGCTCCGGCACTGCCATCAGCCTGCCGGCGGATGCCTTCACTTACCCCAATGGGAAGGAAGTGGAAGGAGACATCGTGTTGATGTACCGCGAATTCCGCGACCCTGCCGACTTTATCGCCTCCGGCCTGCCCATGAACTTCAACCGGCAGGGCGAGGATGTGTACTTCAACTCCACCGGCATGTTCGAGATCCGCGCCTACGACAAAGCCGGACAGGCCCTGGCGCTACGCCCCGGCAAAAAAGCGGACATCGACTTTGTGCAAACCCAGATACTGGAAGGCACCGAATTCTGGCGCTACGATGAAACCGCCAACTCCTGGGACAGCGGAGATGCCCTCATAGAATACGAAGAGGGAGAAACCGTACGTGTGCAGGCCGGCGTGGAGAATCAGCTGCTGGGCCTGCTGCCCATAGACTGGCCCAAAGACTGGCAGTGGGGAAGAGACAGAGACACTACCACTCAATTGCTCCGGGCCTATTCCATGATACCGGAACTGCTTGACGGAGCAGCTGCCTATACCTATCAGTATGCCCCCATGCTGGACCCCAACCTCGCCAAACACCGTTTCCTCGGCCGGGAAGTACGCCAAAACTATGCCGGCATCCACTACATCGGGCACCTGCCCTTCGAGGACGTGTACAATGATACCAAATACTATAATATCGAACTGCGAATACTCCAGAATAATGGCAACCGCCTTTACATCACCATCGAGGACCTGTCGGGAGAAAACCCGGAGCTGGCCGCTTTTGCCGGTGCTGTGTGGGAGTTAAAAGTGAATGATGAAGAACTGCAGGGCCTGCCTGGCCTGGCCGGAAAGTACGCCGACTTCCGGATCTCCCGCAGCAAGAAAAGACGCCACTACCGGCTGATGCTCAAATACCAGGATAAACTCCTCTCGCTGGACGCCAGGCTGGAGCAGCTCCACGGGGAAAAACCGGATAAGGAAACCCTGCAGGATGCCTATATAAAGTATTCCCGTGCCCTGCGGGAACGCTATGATGCTTTTGACCAGGAACGGAAAAACACCCTGGCCGAGATCAACCTGATCTGGCCCTGTATGAAGCTCCTGCTGCCTAAGGAAGTGAGTGCCGGCCCCTTCCAGCTCCAGGGCATGAGAATAGCCATTGAAACCAACCGGAAGCGTGGGGAGAACGCTCCGCAATGGCCCGCTGCCGGCTCCACCAGCATCCGGGGAGCCGTACTGGAAGACATGCCCGGCTACACCTTTATGGCCACCTACGCCCGCTACTTCCGCGGCCATCTGGTAGGCAGCCTCGGTGGTTTCGCCGACTGGCGGCAGCTCATCCGGGATTACAATCCCGCGGTGGCAGGCCAGGTGCCCATCTACGCGGAAGTGTACCGCGCCTTCGAGCAGCCCCGCCCACGCCTCCACCTGAAGGGCATGGGTGTCTTCAACCTCGATGTGCTGAAGTACTTCGAAGAGGAACAAAGACTTTTGGCCCGCTTTGAAGACGAAAATGGAAAGCTCATCTCCCACTACCGGGTAGATGTCGTCAACCACCGCCTCAACGGCCTGCTTTCCTTCCGCGAACCAGAGATCATCCTGGACCTGAAGGCGCCGATCACGCTGATCGTCTACAGCGAGGATGGAAAACTGTACCTCGTCCCCGCGGAACAAATGCAGCAGTTGGGCCTGCAAGGACAGCCTTCCTACACTTTCCGGGCCGTTGATGCGCTGGATTACTCCGGCCAGCCGGATGTGCTGCGGGAGATGCTTGGGGGATAGGGCCTATCCGGGCAGCGGCCGTAGCAGCCGGGGATAAGGCACACATCCTCAACCCTAAATCACTCAATCGCTCAATCCTCAATAGGGCGGCGGATTTAGGCATTCAGGATTTTTGATTTGGCACAACGCCCACGCGAAACGGCCGGCCACAAGGCTTTATTCCTACCCGATTTGTTCTTACTTTTGCATACTGTCCCAAACCAACGAAGGTAAAAACCTGATTGCAAAACCGGTTTGGATAACAAAAAACATTAATGCAAACATTAGCATCTATGAGTGTAAAATCAATTCTGTTGTCCCTCATCGCCATAAGCCTGCTGGCCTCCTGCGAGCAAAGCAACCCCAATTTCCAGGAAGAGGCCAGAAACCCGGAATACTTCCACCGCTCGATGAAGCAACTGACCGACGTGATCGTGCACGATATCTTTTCCCCGCCGGTGGCCAGCCGCGTTTATGTATACCCCTGTATCGCCGCCTATGAAGCCGCCATTCATGGCAATTCAGGGTACCAGAGCCTGGCCGGCCAGCTAAACGGCCTGGGGCCGGCCCCCCAGCCGGAAGCCGGGAAAACCTACTGCTATCCGTTGGCCAGCCTGCACGCCTTCCTCAAGGTGGGAAAGGCCCTGACTTTCTCCGAAGATAAAATGGACGCTTTCCAGGAGGAGCTGTACGCTGAGCTGGACACCATCCGAATACCCGGCGATGTCTGGGACCGCTCTCTGGCCTACGGAGAACAGGTGGCCGCCCACATCCTGGCCTGGGCAGACAAAGACATGTACAAACAGACGCGCACCTACCCCAAATTTTCCATTTCCGAGGATCCCGCCCGCTGGCAACCTACACCACCGGATTATATGGACGGTATCGAGCCCCACTGGCGGGAGATACGTACGCTGGTGATCGACTCGGCTCAGCAGTTCTCCCCACCGCCCCCCACGCCATTCAGCACCGAGGAGAATAGCCAGTTTATGAAAGAAACCAGAGAGGTATACGAAGCCGTGCAGGCCAATAACGAAGCAGAGCGGGAAGAACGGGTAGCCATCGCTAAATTCTGGGATTGCAACCCCTACGTATCTCACCATACGGGCCATGTGATGTACGCCACCAAAAAGATCACTCCCGGCGGGCACTGGATCGGCATTACGAAGATCGCCTGCGAGAAAGCCGATGCCGATTTTATGAAAACCCTAGAGGCCTACACCCTGACTTCCATTGCTCTGTTTGACGCCTTCATCAGCTGCTGGGACGAAAAGTACCGCAGCAACCTCATCCGCCCCGAAACCGTCATCAACCGTTATATCGATGAGGATTGGGTGCCGGTGCTGCAAACGCCGCCCTTTCCCGAGCATACCAGCGGCCATAGCGTCATTTCCCGGGCGGCGGCCGTAGCTTTGACTTCCATTTTCGGGGATGGCTTCGAATTTACAGATACTACGGAGGAAGAATACGGCCTGCCCGCCCGCGAATTCGATTCCTTCATGGAGGCCTCCAGCGAAGCAGCGGCCAGCCGCCTGTACGGAGGCATCCACTACCGGCCAGCCATTGATTATGGGGTAGCACAGGGAGAAAAAGTCGGGAACTACGTTGTAAACAACCTACAGTTGAAGCAGCAACTCAGCAGTAAATAAGCCGACAGAAACCAAACGAAATGCCACAACTTGACCGCAAGCTCACGCTCTTCGGCCTGACGATGATCGCTGTCGGTTCCTGCATAGGCTCAGGGATCTTTGTCACTCCTTACGAAGTGGTGCAAGCAGTACCTCACCATGCCTTCGTGCTGCTCATCTGGGCGATCGGAGGGCTCATTGCCCTTACCGGCGCCCTCACCTTTGCAGAATTGGGGGGCATGTTCCCCCAGGCGGGTGGGGTGTATGTGTTCATCAAGGAGGCCTACGGCGAGCTCGCCGGCTTTCTTTACGGCTGGGTCATCCTGCTGGTGATCAACACCGGCGCCCTGGCGGCGCTGGGCATTGCCCTGGCGGAGTACCTCGCCTACTTCTACCCCCTGGGATACTGGGGAAAGATCCTCACGGCCATTGTGGTTATTTCCGGGTTGACGGGCCTGAACATCATTGGCATTAATGCCAGCCAGTGGTTCGCCAATGTGTTTACCGGGCTGAAATTGCTGGCTATTGCCGGCATCATCATCGCCGGGCTGATCTTCTTCGAGCCTGAGAAGGTGAACCTCAGCTTCAACATGCTGGAGAACACCCCGCCCGGGCTGGGCAGCGCCCTGCTGCTGGGCCTCATCGGAGTACTCTGGTCCTTCGGCGGCTGGCACCATGCTTCCTATCTGGCGGGAGAGGCCGTGGAGCCGCAGCGCACCGTGCCCCGGGCCATGATGCTGGGGGCGCTTATCGTTACGGTGGCCTACGTGCTGGTCAACCTGGCCTATATGTTGCTGCTGCCGCTGGATGCCATTGCCGCCACCACCCGGGTAGCCGGAGAAGCGGTAGCGCAGGTGGTTTCCTTCGGGGGCAAACTGGTGGCCATTGCCATCTCCATCTCTATTTTTGGCACCATTGGCATCTATACCATGTCGGCCCCGCGCATTTATTTCGCCATGGCCAAAGACGGGATATTCTTTAAGGAGCTGTCTTTTGTCCACAAGCGCTTTCACACACCGGCCTACGCCATGCTGCTACAGGCCGGCTGGGCCATCTTACTGCTCCTCTTCTGGGGCACCTT
Organism: uncultured Phaeodactylibacter sp.; assembly: GCA_964454855.1. Classification (GTDB taxonomy): domain Bacteria; phylum Bacteroidota; class Bacteroidia; order Chitinophagales; family Saprospiraceae; genus CAYVVK01. The sequence continues at coordinate 5,083 of CAYVVK010000443.1, forward strand.
CTCCGGGCTGATCACTTATGTTACCTTCATGGATATTGCTTTCATGGCGCTGGCGGGCCTCAGCGTTTTCGTTTTCCGAAAGAAGCTGCCTCTGGCCGAACGGCCCTACCGTACCTGGGGCTATCCCTGGGTGCCCGGCATTTTTGTGCTCATTTCCAGCGCGTTCGTCGTCAATACCCTCCTCCAGCGGCCGCGGCAGGCCATAGCCGGCCTGGCACTGTTGGCATTAGGTATCGCAGCGTATTATATGTTCCGCAGCTACCGAAGGCGTGGTGAGCTTTCTTCCAATGCAACAGAACGATGAGCGATAAACCCACCGAACGCTTTTCCCGCACCGTAACACACTAAGTAGGCGGACAGAACAGTATAACAATTCAACAATGTAACAATCTGCCCGGAACGCCCGAGAATAAAGCGCTTCAGGCTCTGCTACCGCAGCAGTATAAGTAAACTAAATCTGTCCGCCTACTTACATCCGCTACCGCCCCGGCTATCCGGAAGCGCTGGCCGGCTTTTTGCAAAAAGAGCTGGGCCTGGATGCCGGCGCCGTTATTGCCGGCCTTGGCTCCGGCACGGGAAAGCTGGCAAGCTTGTTGCTGGATCATGGCTACCGGGTGTACGGCGTGGAGCCCAATACCTCCATGCGCCGGGCCGCCGAACAACTGCTTTCGGAAAATCCGATTCAGCGGTTTGATGAGCCTGGCGTGATCGGGGGTTATTTGTCCTGCTCTTATGCTTTTGGCGAAAAACATCCGCGGCATGAAGAAGCCCTGTAGGAATTGCGGGACATCTTCAAAAAAACTAAGGGGCCAGAGAAAAATAAGTTCCTCGTTTCAGGCGAGCTATTTTTTCGCCA
>CAYVVK010000444.1:0-4193 GCA_964454855.1 uncultured Phaeodactylibacter sp.
CTTGCAGATTCAGCCCCATCATGTCTATTCTCGAATTGTTGTGTATAAAGATTAGTTACAGCAGGTAGGCAGGTCGGTGTTGTGGTATTGCGGTTGGCTGGCCGCACTGCCGGAAAACCATAAAACCGCCGTAACTTAATAGCTGCCCACCAGGATCATTATGTTTGGCATTTGTATCTCAAAGGAACTTCCCTGCAGGTTGCCCACCCCTTTCCTTGCTTTTTCCTTTTTGGCCGAGGCGAATCGTGAACTTCCATCGGGCAGAGGCGGGCCGGTACTTACGTTCCCACCGTATTACCGGCCATGCGCACTGAACATCCCCGGCTCTTTTTCTTTTGAATAATAGTCGAACCAGATGTTCATCCTGTAAATTCTGTATTCCATGCTTTCCAACCTACTGGACAACCTTTCCAACTGGGCGATTATCAGCTTATATCTGGGCGGGGCAGCTCTCCTGGGATTTCTGATTGCCTGGGCCGCTTTCAAGTTCATTCGCTGGTACGGCAGGAAACACGATATTCTGCTGCTGCGCTCTGTTAATAAGCACCTGCGCCCACCCATTTTGTGGCTGGCGCCGCTGATGTTTGCCCTGGCGGCGCCCTCCTTTCTCGACTTTCCCTCGGAGAATATTGGCCTGGTGTCTTTACTGCTGGAGATCGGCATGTACATTGCAGGAGGCGGGGTGGTCGTTCAGCTGACGGACGTGGCCAGCGACCTGATGCGCGACCGCTTCCGGGTAGATGTAGCGGACAACCTGGAGGAAAGAAAGATCATCACCCAGTTTCAGTACATCAAACGGGTGGCCTCGGTGGTCGTCTTCATCGTGGTCGTCGCATTCATTCTCCTGCAGTTTGAAAAGGTCCGCGAATTGGGTACAGGCCTGCTGGCCGGTGCAGGGGTGACCGGTATCATTATCGGCCTGGCGGCGCAGAAGTCCATCGCCAACCTGCTGGCAGGCTTTCAGCTGGCCTTCACTCAACCGATACGCATTGATGATGTGGTTATCGTGGAAGGAGAGTGGGGGCGCATCGAAGAGATCACCCTGACCTACGTCGTGGTGAGAATATGGGATGAACGCCGGCTGGTGGTGCCGCTCAATTACTTCATCGAGCAGCCCTTTCAGAACTGGACCCGCTCTTCCGCCCAATTGCTGGGATATGTATACCTGTATACCGATTACCGCTTGCCGGTAGAGGAGTTGAGGGAATACTATTTTCGCATCATTGAGGGCCACGAAAAATGGGATGGCAGGGTGAAGAACATACAGGTCACGGATTCCGATCGCCATACCATGGAGGTACGTATCCTGATGAGCTCCCGCAACGCTTCCGACGCCTGGGACCTGCGCTGCGATATACGGGAAAAACTGGTCGCCTTTATTCAGAAGAATTATCCGGAATGCCTGCCGCGCACCCGTTTCGATTTGCCGGAAGAGGGGCTGCCCGAGCTCAATTCAAATGGAGAAGGGAAAAAATAAAACAGTCCCGGCCACGGCATTCCGCAACCGGGATATTCGAAGTTTTCATAGCTTTCGGCGAAAAAGCGAAGCGCCACAGGGCGCTCGCTTTTCACTGGAGAACATGTTTCCATCTGGCCTTTGGGGCAGCCGGGTGATGGCTTATATAAATGGCTAGTATGAATGCCTGGAAAAAACCGGCTCACCTCTTTTTGGCCTCTTCTGAGGTTGCAGCAGCAGTGAGCCGGCAGTACCCCGCAGCGAGGGCAAAAATGGCCGAATGGCAGGATTTTTCTCCCTCGAACAGGGTTTCAAATAGGGTTTTGAGCCTGTCATGAAATTTCTTACAATTTCAAAAGTACGCCATATCAGGCGGCTGAGATAACCATTCTTTTTCAAAATGTCAGGTTTCAAATGCAGCCTGTAGGGTTTTTGGGTCTCATGGCGCTGAATTTATACGGCGAATTTCAGGTAAAATAGTCAGCATCCAGAATGGCCGATTCTTTTCTTTCGGCTTATTTTATCCGCCATAACTTCCCTTTTGTCATTTCCCCGCCGAATCCTTACCTTTGCACATCTTTTTATATCGGCTCCGGGTGAAAGGTGTTTTTTCATTTCTTCCAGAGCGGTATCACAATCCAATACGATGGCACAGAAAAAGATCAGGTCTGCACTGCTTTCTGTTTATCACAAGGACGGGCTGGAACCTATTATAAAGGAACTGCAGCGCCTGGGCGTGAAGCTGTATTCCACCGGCGGCACCCAACGTTTTATAGAAGAGCTGGGAGCAGAGGTGGAAGCAGTGGAAAAGGTCACTTCCTATCCTTCCATTCTGGACGGCAGGGTAAAAACCCTTCACCCCAAGATATTCGGCGGCCTGCTGGCCCGCCGGGAGGAAGGGCATCTGGCGGAACTGGAACAGTACGACATCCCGGAGATCGACCTGGTGGTCGTCGACCTTTATCCCTTTGAGGAAACGCTGGCCAGTACGGATGAGGAGGCCGCCATCATCGAGAAGATCGATATTGGCGGCATTGCGCTCATCCGCGGGGCTGCCAAGAACTTCAGGGATGTGGTGGTCGTGCCTTCGAAGGCCGATTACGCTACTCTTTTGCATATCCTGCGCGAACAGGATGGGGAAAGCAGCCTCGAAAACCGCAAGGCGCTGGCCCGGCGGGCGTTCCTCATTTCCTCTCATTATGATACGGCCATCTTCAACTACTTCAATGAAGGGCAGGAAGGAACGGCCTTCAAGCAGAGCATCCTGTCGGCTCAGGAACTGCGCTACGGCGAGAACCCTCATCAACAGGGCGTTTTCTACGGCGAGCTGGAGGAGATGTTCGAAAAGATCGGGGGCAAGGAACTGTCTTACAACAACCTGGTGGACATCGATGCCGCCGTCAACCTGATGCGGGAGTTCAAAGACGATGATCCGGCCTTTGCCATCCTCAAGCACACCAACTCCTGCGGAGTCGCAGTACGGCCTACTGCCCTGCAGGCCTGGAAAGACGCCCTGGCGGGCGACCCTGTTTCGGCCTTTGGCGGCATACTCATCAGCAATACCACTATCGACAAGGCCACGGCGGAGGAGATCGACGAGATCTTCTACGAGGTGCTCATCGCTCCGGGTTTTGAGCCGGATGCCCTGGCCCTGCTGGCGAAAAAGAAAAAACGCATCCTGCTGCGTATTAAAGATTTCCATACCAATAAGCGAAGCTTTAAGAGCCTGCTCAATGGCGTCATCGAGCAAGATACCGACCTAAAGATGGAAACAGCGGATGAGCTGGAAACCGCCACGAAAAAAGCGCCCACGGAAGAAGAGGTAAAAGACCTGCTGTTCGCCAATATCTGCGCCAAGCACCTCAAGTCGAACACCATCGTCCTGGCCAAAGGCCGGCAGCTGGTGGGCATGGGCTGCGGGCAAACTTCAAGGGTGGATGCCCTGCGGCAGGCCATCGACAAGGCCCACCACTTCGGCTTCGAGCTCAAGGGGGCGGTTATGGCCTCCGACGCTTTCTTCCCCTTCGCAGATAGCGTGGAGATCGCCCATAAGGCCGGCATTACTGCCGTCATTCAACCCGGCGGTTCCATTCGTGATAAGGACAGCATCGATTTCTGCGATGAGCATGGCATGGCCATGGTACTGACGGGAGTCCGCCATTTTAAACACTAGCTCCGGAAGTTTGAACCTGGTAATCGACATAGGCAATACGCGGGCCAAGGCCGGCGTTTTTAAAGATGGCATTTTACTGCACCGTTGGGCATGGAAAAATGGCCAAAATGAAGATTTATCGGCCCTGGCAACCAACCACAAGGCCCGAAATGTCATCTTATCTACGGTAGCGGGGATTGTTGCAGAAGAATTCCGGACTGGCCTGTCTGCTAATTTTAACTATCTGGAGTTCGATGCGGCTACTCCTCTGCCCATAAAAAACCTCTATAAGACACCCGAAACCCTGGGAAAAGACCGCCTGGCAGCCGTGGTGGGCGCATCCGTCCTTTTCCCGGGACAGCACTGCCTGGCCGTTGATGCAGGCACCTGCATCACCTATGACCTGCTGCGGCAGGATGGGGCCTACCTCGGAGGAAATATCGCTCCGGGCATCGGCCTGCGGCTCCGGGCCATGCACGCCTTTACCGCCCGCCTGCCTCTGGCGCCAGCCGGAGAACTGTCAGATTGGATAGGCGACAGCACGGAGACGGCCCTGCGCAACGGCGCACAGTTAGGGGCACTGCT
>CAYVVK010000444.1:4203-5929 GCA_964454855.1 uncultured Phaeodactylibacter sp.
CGCGCCCGTTTCGGTAATCTGAAGGTGGTTTTTACGGGCGGCGATGCGGATTTTTTTGCAAAAAACGTGAAAAGCGAGATATTTGTGAATCACAATTTAGTCCTGCTGGGGCTGAATCAAATTTTAGATTATAATGTTAAGCGTTTGGAGTAGATTTGTTGGACTGGCTGTTCTTTGCCTGGCGGCATCGACGGTATTGGCGCAAAACGCTACCATAACCCCCAAGGTGAATTCCCCTTTTTCCCGCTACGGTATCGGTGACCTTGTCGATCAGTTCTATGCTGCTCCGGGAGGCATGGGCGGGCCAAGTGCCGCTTTTAATGACCCCTATCACCTCAATATCCTCAACCCGGCCTCTCTGGCTCAACTGGAAGCCACGGCTTTCGAGCTGGGGATCTTTGCCCAGTATTCCAAGCTGAAGTCGGATGAGGCAGCGGAGGACATCTGGAGCGGCAACCTCAACTATATGGCGCTGGGTTTTCCCCTGATCAACCCCATCAATAAGGTGCTCGACCGGCGGCGCTCCCCCTGGAAAGCGGGCATGGCCTTCGCCCTGCAGCCCTATTCTATTGTGGGGTACAATATTGAAAGCACTCAGGTAAAAGAAGGCCTGGGGCCTACCACCAACTTCCTCAAGGGCACAGGCGGCACCTACCGCCTGAGCTGGAACAATGGCGTGGCCTACAAGGGCTTTTCCGCGGGCTTTACCTTCGGCTACCTCTTCGGCCAGCTGACCAACAGCCGCCGCGTGGAGTTCGATAGTGTTGAACTGGCCTTCACCACCGAATTTCTGGATGAGGTCAGCATCAACGGCTTCTACTGGAGAGGCGGCCTGCAGTATACTCATACCTTTAAGGAGACGAACGCCAAAGGAGAGACGGCGCCTTCCGGGCGCCGCCTGACGGTGGGGGTACACGGCAATTCACCGGATAACTTCAATACCAATACTACCCGCTTTGCCGAGCGCTACAACTTCAGTTTCAACACCCGGGACACCATCTTCAACGAAAGTGAGGTGAAACAGTCCGGTACGCTGCCTTCCGAATTTACGGCCGGCCTGATGTACGAGCAGCGCAACGAATGGCGCCTGGGCCTGGAGTACGGCATTCAAAACTGGAGCGAGTACGTCAACGAGGCCAAGCCCGATAGTTCCCTTTCCGATACCTGGCGCATACAGCTGGGAGGAGAATGGACGCCCAACCACCTGTCGTACAACAATTACTTCGAAAGGGTCAGGTACCGGCTGGGCTTCTTCTACGGCCTGGACCCCCGCAGTTTCGAAGGCGAACAGTTGCAGGAATACGGCATATCGGCAGGTTTCGGCTTCCCGATCATCCTGTCGCGCCAACGCACCTCCTTTGTCAACCTGGCCCTGGAGGCCGGCCGTTTCGGCCAGGCCGGCATCCTGCGGGAAAACTATTTCCGAATGACTCTCGGGTTTACTCTAAACGATAACACTTGGTTTTTCAAACGAAAATTTAATTAAATCATGAAGGGATTACGGATTTCTTTTATAGCCTTCCTCCTCATCGGCCTTTTCGCCGGCTCTGCCATGGCTCAGTGCGAAACCTGGAACAACTCTCCACAGAAAGAGGAAGCAGAAAACGCACATGTACTCTACAGGGCCGCGCGGCCCTCGAGCCCGACGCCATGGATCTCGATGTGCACGCCCTGCACCTGGGGTTCCTGCGCGGCCTGAAGGCGGCGGGCGGCGGCGTCACGACCC
>CAYVVK010000445.1:0-5913 GCA_964454855.1 uncultured Phaeodactylibacter sp.
GATCTCCCACGACCTGATCAAGCTGGAACTGGAAAAGTACGACCATCGCCGGGAAGGCTTCTTCGGCGCCATCTATGCGTTTGAAAAAGAAGTCTACAACAAATTCCAGGAAGACTTCACTGAAGACTACATGAGTGACAAAGGCCCCTATTTCGAACACAAAGTCTATCTGGCGATCGCTACCGATCATTCCCGGGATAAGGCGAGAAGCAGCCGCTTACAAGAGCGGGTAAGCCAACTACGCAATAAATTCTACCACAACGAATTTCCGCGCTTCGACTGGCTCACCGGGCAGGTGGCAGAAAGCCGCGAACCTTTATTCGCCGACCGGGTATTCAACATCGCCGAGCAGTATTACCAGAATATGCTCGCGCTGCTGTAAAGTGATTTGATTGTATCTTAGGCGGCAGGACCATTACCAACAAGCAGATCATGGAGATACTAATGCTTTCATTTCTCACCCAGCTGGCCAAAGACAAACCGCTTTGGGTGGAGTTTATAAGTATACTCATTCCGGTCGGATTGGCGGCCTGGGGCTTTATACGCGCCTTCCGCGCCTGGGAGAGGCAGAAAAAACGCGAGATCGAGCTGCAGTTCGAGCAGAAGCGGTACGAGCGTAAACTGGAAGCCTGCCTGGGCCTGTGGCCGTTGCTGGCCTATATGTCCAGCTACGAAAACGATAAGGCTATTTTTGTGGAACGGGGCGACAAAGAATACTTCTTTCGTCCGGAACAGGCTGACGAATACATCCGAAAACTGGCCGAAGTATTTTTTGGCCAGGGCCACGGCGTCTTCGCTCCGCTGGATGTGCGGGAAGGGCTTTACCATTTTCGCAACCTCGTCTATGGCGTAAAACTCGCGACGGCCCGGGAGAGCGCCGACAGCAACGAAATAAAAGTGAAGAATAAGGAAATGGTGGAAGTACGCGTTCGCGAGATATTCCAGAAAGTCAACGCCAGCTTGCGACACATGCTGCTCGACGCTCAGATCGATTTCCGAGAGTAAATCCTACCGCTAAACATCACCTGAAAGAGGGCAAGCGCACCGTTTGATGCGCTTGCCCTCTTTTTTGTCGGAGTTACCCCCAAAGCAGGGGGCCTATCGGACTGGCTATTCTTTGCGGCTGCCCTCCTGCGACAGCGATGTCGGAGTCACCCCCAAAGCAGGGGGCCTATCGGACTCCTAGCGGGGTAGTGAGCGTAGAAGCTAGAAACCGTCGGAGTCACCCCCAAAGCAGGGGGCCTATCGGACGGAACGGCTTTTCTGCTCTTAGATGCCGCTTACACGTCGGAGTCACCCCCAAAGCAGAGGGCCTCTCGGACCCTAACAGAGCAGACGTAAGATTAAGCCTTTGCTGTCGGAGTCACCCTCAAAGCAGAGGGCCTCTCGGACAAGACCTAAATTCCTATACGTAAAAATGCGTCTGTCGGAGTCACCCTCAAAGCAGAGGGCCTCTCGGACCGCAAGCAGATTTTAACCATCGTTTTATTCGGATTGTCGGAGTCACCCTCAAAGCAGAGGGCCTCTCGGACAACTTTAAAAAACAACAACATGAATTTTAATCGCGTCGGAGTCACCCTCAAAGCAGAGGGCCTCTCGGACCTGCGACGGCATCTGGCGGCACAGCGCCTTACACGTCGGAGTCACCCTCAAAGCAGAGGGCCTCTCGGACTAAGTGGCCAAACGATGGTTAATGTTCATACCGTGTCGGAGTCACCCTCAAAGCAGAGGGCCTCTCGGACTAACTTTCAGTTATTTTTTCTACTCTCAATCAGGAGTCGGAGTCACCCTCAAAGCAGAGGGCCTCTCGGACCGGATTTTCCTGAGCGTTTTTATAATGAAGTATTGTCGGAGTCACCCTCAAAGCAGAGGGCCTCTCGGACTAAGGGCAGTGAGACATCAAGTCTCATTCAATAAAGTCGGAGTCACCCTCAAAGCAGAGGGCCTCTCGGACCCTCGGAACACCAACCGAGATGGGTAAACACGCCGTCGGAGTCACCCTCAAAGCAGAGGGCCTCTCGGACTTGCCTGTATTGCACGTATAAGCACAAACACAATGTCGGAGTCACCCTCAAAGCAGAGGGCCTCTCGGACCGTAAAACTTTTAATATGTTCTAAATGCGCTGTGTAACAATACAAAACGCATCAACATTTTAACACTGGTATCCTTCGGAAAACCCATATTATTGAAATTTCAATGTGTATTTTTGATCTTCCGCCCTGTCACAAATAACCTTTTTATGGTAAAAAAGCAGAGGCTGAAAACGCGCAAATAATTGAAAATCAGTTCCTTAAGCCCAAAACAGCCCAGATAAACACATTAATGAATTAACAATTTACGCGTTTTTTTGAAAGTGCCTCCAGCTATAATGTGTTTCTATTTATCAAACAAGGTTTTACGACGTTTGCAAGCAAATCTTATTTAACATAATAATGGATTTTACCCCATTCAGGGTATGTGTGGAATTGTTAAAACCTTCATGCGTTTGGCAAAAAATGGCCGAAAAGGGCAAAGTTTCGCCCATTTTGGGTTTTGATATAGCAATAGCTATATGTGTAAAAGCCAAAATGAAAATAACCGTCAAACTTTTAACCTATAAAAGCTTCTTAACGAGTTTATACAAAAATATGAACATATGATAAAGCCATGCAAGATTCGTATGTTTTTATTTCGATATGGATAGAGGGAACAGAGGAGGGAAACGGTTTTTCAGTTATACGGTGTTATGGTGGCAGGCCGCAACACCGTATAGCCACAATACCGAAATACTCCCCAGGCTCCCCCAAACATCAACGTACTCTTATCGCCGCTCAGTTCGCGTCCTTATCCAATCCGTTTTCGCCGAACACGCGCATATCCTGTACCTATTGCGACATAACCGAAATGATGATGAGGCTGTCGTGCAGCTCGCCTTTTTGCTGCAGCAAGCCCGACAATAGCGCCTCCAACTGTGTCAAAGAACTTTCTGAAATACTTCCTAAATATACGGATTTGTTGATGCGGCCCAAACCGAACTCCAGTATTTTGCGGCCCATTTTGTTGTGCAGGCCACTGCCGGTAGCGCTTCGCAAATTGCGGGGGGCCTTTGGAATGCTTGCATCTGTAGATTCCACAGGACCCGCACCAGGCCTGCCCGCAGGGCGAAAAACCGGAACAGATCGTAACAACAGACAGTAGTCTGGAGCGAGAGATCAAGGAGAATTAAGCCCAAATTGTCTTTAGTAGCGTAGTCGCGACTGAATTCCCGTATAGCGGCAGGCAATTAGGGCCGATCGCGCGCCAGGGCCTCCCGTAAAGCCCGCACATCCCCAGGCCCAGTCCGGCAACAACCCCCAATGAGGCGTGCACCTGCGCCGTACCACTCCAAAGGCAGGCTACCAAAGCCTTCGGGCCCCTCCCCCGCTATCCAGCAGTGATTCTCCGCATCCCAGCGCTCCCCGCTGTTGGGATAGGCCAGCAGTGGTTTTTTGGTAACCGCCTGTGCTTCGCGAAGCAGGGAAGAAACATATTGGGGCGGGGTGCAATTGACGCCCACCGCCACTACCTGTGGATGGCCGTTGGCCAGCTGAACACATTTGGCAAAAAGCTCCCCCTGGCTGACATGCCGCCCGTCGCGACAACTGAAGCTCAGCCAGGCCTTTGCCTCCGGATATTCCTCCAGGAGGCCAAGCAGGGCCGCCGCCTCCTCCGGGCAGGGGATGGTCTCGAAGGCCAGTAGATCCGGCTTTGCCGAGAGTAGCGCTTCCAGCCGGGGGCGGTGCCAGTCTTTAAGCTGGGAAACAGAAAAGCCGTACTGCCCCCGATACTCCGAGCCATCGGCCAGAAATGCGCCGTAGGGGCCTACGGAGGCGGCTACGAACGGATAGCAACGCTTGCCTCCCTCACCTTCCTCCCGCCAGAAGGCCTCCCGCGCCTCTTTCGCCAGCTGTACGCTCAGCTGCATCAGGCCTTCCGCCTGCCGCCTTCCCATGCCCCGCCGTGCAAAACCTTCAAAACTCGCCTGATAGCTGGCCGTGATGGCCACATCTGCGCCCGCCATGAAATAGTCATGGTGCACCTCACGGATGAGGCCGGGTTGCTCCAACAGCACCTTGGCCGACCAAAGCGGATCGTCTAGGTTCAGCCCGCGGGCTTCCAGCTCGGTGGCCAGGGCGCCGTCGAGGATGAGGCATTTTTGTTGGGAGAAGAGATGGTTTAAAGGCATTTCGTAACTATTGCGGTGTTGTGGTGTTTCGGTTTATTGGTGTAATGGTTTATTGGTATAGCGGTTATAGGTGCAATGGTATTGTGGTTTTATGGTTTTTCGGTTTTCCGGTTTTTCGCGGAGTGGCTCATCCCCTTTCTTCGTCCGTCCGTCCCGATGGCTATCGGGAAGGGCGTAGGCGGAAGGGGATTGAGGGGCGCGGGTGGAGGTTTGGTGTAAAGGTTTATTGATTTTGCGGTGACTTCTGACTTCTGGCATCTGGCATCTATTTTCGGGTAAGGGCATCTGTTTCGGGTAAGGTTCGGCAGAGTGAGTAGGAGACTGTTCATTAAAGTGTGTCCCGCGTAGGATTTTAAACCTGCCTGCCGCTTGCAGCGCCAAGCAGGCAGGAAACACGGCGGTTTGAACAGCCCCTGCGGTATAATGAACAGTCTCAAAAGGCCCGCCTGAGTTCCGCAGGCTCCCCTCCGGAAAACCAAAAACCGCCACACCTGAATGGTTCCAGTGTATGAGCAGTGCTTCACTGGCCGAGGCCACGAAACCTTAAAAATTCGGGATGACTCATGTTCTTATCGCTTCACCCGGTACACCCGCGCCTCCCAGGGCCGCAGCGTATCCTTAAAGGAAGCATCCGCCGGGTAGTTGGAAATGAAGAGCACTTTCCCCGGCACGTCGGGAAGGGGAAAGCCATGCTGCTCTTCGGAACTGAAGTTCAGTAAGACGTAAAAGTCCTCGTGTTTGTTCCAGCGGCGATAAGCGTAGAGCCAGTCGCTGCCCTTGTCGATCTGCTCGTACTGGCCATAGATAAGCGTGGGGTTAGCCTTGCGCAGCTGCAACATCCGCTGGTAATAGTGGAAAACAGAATCGGGCTCCTTCAGCGCGGCCTCGGCATTGATCTCCCGGTAGTTAGGATTCACCCTGATCCAGGGCTCATCGGCGGTGGTGAAGCCGGCATGGGAGCTGTCATCCCACTGCATGGGGGTGCGGACATTATCGCGGGCCACCTGATGGACGACCTCAAGCAGGGCATCCGTATTCCCGCCTTTTTCCCTGGTTTCCAGGAATATATTGATGGTCTCCAGGTCGCGGTAATCATCGAAGCGCTCGAAGGAAACGTTGGTCATCCCCAGCTCACTACCCTGGTAGATGGAGGGCGTGCCCCGCAGAGTGAGGATCAGCGTGGCCAGTAGTTTGGCGGACTCCACCCGGAATTCTCCGTCATTACCCCAACGGGATACCATACGCGGAAAATCGTGATTGTCCAGAAAGATGCTGACCCAGCCGGCCCGGCCCACGGCCTTATCCCAGGTATTAAAAACTTCCTTGAAATCCTGGAGGTTCCAACTGCGGGGGTCGAACTTCCCGCCGGGGCCCCAGTCGAGGGTCATATGCCCGAAGTGAAAGAGCATGTGGAGTTCTTTTCTGTCTTCCGCTACGTACCAGTTTGCCAGGTGGGGCGGCACGCCAGGGGCTTCCCCCACCGTCATTATATCGTAATCCGCCAGCACCTCGCGGTGCATTTCCTGCAGGTACTCGTGCAGGCGGGGCCCATTGGCGTATACTTCTTCCATAGCCCTGTTGAAATCGTGGGGGTCGATATCCGGCCAGTCGAGCCGTTTGGAAATGAAAGGAATGACGTCCATGCGGAAACCGTCGATGCCCTTGTCGAGCCAGAAACGCATCAGGCGGTACACTTCCTCCCGCACCT
>CAYVVK010000446.1:0-5898 GCA_964454855.1 uncultured Phaeodactylibacter sp.
AGGTGCAGCTGCTGGCGCAGGGCGGCGGCCTCGAAGCGTTTGGACACGAAAAAGGTGTAGACCAACTGGTTGTAGACCTCCATGCCCGCGCGGCGGAAGCGCTGGACGGCCTCCACAGCCTCGGGGGTGATCTCGTAGGGGTGTTCGAAGTGCGTCACGATCAGCACCTCGCGCCGGCCCGGCTGGTGGAAACGGGCGATGCCGCGCACCAGGGAGTCGCTGATGCGCTGGGGCAGGGTGACCGGCGTGCGGGTGCCGATACGGATGCGCTGGACGTGCTCGATGCGCGCCAGGCCCTGCAGGATGCGCTCGATGCGGGCGTTGGCCAGCAGCAGCGGGTCGCCGCCCGTAACGAGCACCTCGCGGATCTCCGGGCGGCGGGCGATCCAGGCGAGCGCTTTTTCGATCTTGGCCCAACTCAGGGCGGCCCGCGGCGAACACACCTCCTCGATCTCCCAGTTGCGCTGGCAGTAGACGCAGATCTGGGGACAGGTCACGATCGGCTTGAGGATGACGATCATCGGGTAGCGGCGCGTGACGCCCTCGATGGGCGAGGTGTCGCGTTCGAGCATGAAGTCGATCGAGGCGGCCCCCCGGCGGCGCTGTTCGCACAGGCTGCGCACGTAGTGCAGGCTGGGGATGACCTGGGCGCGCACGGCGTAGTCGTTGCGCCGGTGGGGGGCCTTGTCCAGCAGGCTCAGGTAGTAGGGCGTGATGCCGAACGGGATGCGGTTGCGCCGCGCCAGGCGCACGGCCGCCAGTTCGTCTGCGGTCAGGTCCACCAGCCGTGCCAGCACGTCGGCGTCGCGGATGATGTGGCGCGTGTGCCACTGCCAGCGGTTCCAATCCCGCTTGCCGGCGCCGAAACAGCTCATCACCCAGCCGGCCTGCCCGAGGGGGTAGCCCATCACCTGCGTCAGGTATACCGACAGGAAGGGGATGGCCATGGTGCCACTGCGGTTGATCAGCATTACGCCGGAGAGCAGCCAGATGCTGCGCGAAAATCCGCGGAAAGAATCGCGGTAGATGTGGAGTGTTCTCTGTACCATCGGGTGTTAATTGGTGCCTGAGTAAGAAGCTATGGGTAAATGGCTACATTGCTGCAGCTTCCAGCTCGTTTTACACTGCCGTTAGCCGATGCGTTTTTAACCATACCGTGGAGAAAAGAGAAAAGTTCCGGAAGGTAGGTATTCCTTTTTTTCATAAAGCGGCCGACTCGCCGGGGAACTGTCCCGGCGCGGTAACAGGCTGGATGTGGAAAAGAAACTTCCCCTGCTGTACGTCAACCTCGGCAAGTGTCAGCAGAACCGGGGGCAGGAGGAAAAAGCCATGGAATACTACAACATGGCGCTGGCCGCCGGTGAGAAGACGGGTAATGAGGATGATGTCGGGTACACTTTCAATAAGATGGGCGCCCTGTACCGCGGCCAGAAGAACTGGCGCAAGGCCCTGGGATTTCACCGCAGAGCCCTGGCCAAGTATGATTCTCTGGGTAATAACTACGCCGGCACCCATTACATCGGGCACCTGCCTACAACCTCAGTATGATCGCCAGCAGCGGGCGCCGCCTGTCGAGCCTGGTCAATGACATCCTCGACTTTTCCCGCATCAAAAAGAACGACCTGCCGCTGGACCTGCAGCCGGTCGGCCTCTACGCTATTGCGGATGTAGTGCTGGCCCTTTCCAGCCCCCTGGCGGAAGGAAAAGGCCTCAGGCTGGACAATCAGGTCTCCAAACGCATCCCCCTGGTGCAGGCCGACGAGAACCGCCTGCAGCAGATACTCCACAACCTGGTGGGCAATGCCATCAAGTTCACCGAGCAGAACTCCGTGCGGGTCACTGCCGAAGAACGGGAAGGCTGCGTGGCGGTCACCGTTTCGGATACCGGCATTGGCATTCCGGCCGAGAAGTACGAAGCCATCTTCCAGGCCTTCGAGCAGGCCGATGGCTCCACCGTGCGCGAATACGGCGGCACCGGCCTGGGGCTGACGGTAACAAAACAGCTCATTGAGCTGCATAAAGGCGAAACCGCAAACCCATTCAGGTCGGTATTGGCATGCACACCGGCCCGCTCATCATGGGCGTGATCGGCGACGAACACCGCATGGATGCGGCCACCATTTCCGATACCGTCAATACGGCTTCCCGGGTGGAAAGCCTCACGAAATACTACGGCGCTTCCATCCTGATCACCCAGGACAGCCTCAACCTCGTTGGTCAGACAGACATCTTTAACCTGCGCTACCTGGGCCAGGTACAGGTAAAAGGCAAACACGAGCCGGTAGGTATTTTGGAGTGTATCGATGGGATTTGCCGGAACTGGCGGAGAAGAAGCTGGCTACCCTGGGGGTGTTCAAAGAAGGCCTGGATCTCTACCTGGCCAGGGATTTCCCGGGCGCCTTAAAGGCTTTCCAGCAGGTGTTGAATGAGAGCCCTGCAGACCGGCCCGCGCAGCATTTTCATGCCAAAACCATCCGGTATATGAATGAGCCGCTGCCCGAGGGCTGGACGGGGGTGGAGATGATGGAGGGGAAGTAGGGGAAGTGGGAAGGCGGAAGGCGGAAGTGTGAAGGCGGAAGTGGTAATTTTCCCTTACTGCCCGAGTTGGCGCTAAAACCAAAACACCCGCAAATTCCTCGCCGCCACCAGGCCATACCCGCCCTCCACATTCGACACATGCAGCCTGGGCTGCGAGAAAAGCTGCTCGAAAAAGGCATCCGCCTGGTTGAGGGCATCCGCATATTCATAGAACTGGGCAGTGGTGGTGCCGATGGCAAGGCCAATGCTGTCTGCCTTTTCCCGCTGCTGCTGCGGAAACAGGCTGGCGGCAAACTGGTAGCTGCCGCCATTGAAGCAGGGGTCACCCATGACGATCCAGCCTTCGTCATCGGCAATGTTGCACTGGGTGAGGTAGGCATCGTCGAATGAAGTAAAGACGGAAGCCGGAACAGGCGTTTCTCCGGCCTTGGCCAGGGGCATGGCCAGGTAGTAGTCTGCTCCGGGGCCCAGGTCGTCCAGGCTGGCCGACAATTCGAAGCGATCCTCTGTTCGTTCCGTCAGCTCTACCTCAACCCGGATGAGCGGTGGAGGGATCTCCACTGGTGCGGAGATCACAGGAGGGAAACCCTCGCTTTCCGCCTTTATTCGGTAACGGCTGCCTGCCGTCAGGGCCGTGTCTAACATATAATTGCCCTGAGCGGTGTGGGGGATCGGGCTAAGCGTCCTGCCATTCTCATCCAGCAGAAAGACACTCGCCTGGCTTACTGCATCTCCATCGGTAGGGTCGACGATCTCATTGAGGCTCTGGGAGGCGCCCAGAAATACCTCTACGCCCTGGGGGCTGAGCCAGGCGTTGAGCACCAGCTTGTCGCCGTCGTAGGGGAATTCGTATTCCAGTTCGCCGCTCTGGCAGGCGGCAGCGAGGAGGAACAGGCCGGCGATGAATGGCCTGAGGGTAGTTTTCACCATTTTACAGTATAGTTGAGGGACGGAATAAAGCGGAAAAAAGACACATTCAGTACGTTGTATCGGATTCGGTCAAACTGGCTGAATACCGACAGGAATTCGCCGCCTACGTCGAGGTACAGCGTATTGGGGCGCCCGTAGATATTATATACCCCGAAGTTCAGGCTGGCCTCCCGGCCCTTCTTTCGGGTGGTAAAAGAGCGGGAAAGCTGGATGTCCAGCCGGTGATAGTCGGGCAGGCGGGCATTATTCCGGCTGAGATACATGATCTCCATCCTTCCGAGGAGGCTGCGGAATACCGTTTCCGGCAGGCTCACCGGCCGGCCGGTTTGATAGACAAAGTTGGCCGACAGGCGCCACTTTTCGTTGAAGATATAATTGAAGGTAAGCTCCAGGTCATGGGGGCGGTCGTAAATGAAGGGAAACCGCTCGCCGCGGTTAATCGCCTCGAACTGCCGGAAACTCCTGGACCAGGTATATCCCAGCCAGCCCTGCAGCCTGCCGGTTTTCTTCTCCGGCATAAAAGCTCAGGCTCAGCTTGCTATTGTCTGGAAAAAAATAAGACAGCTTACCGTTGAAGTCGTACATACCGGCAAAGAGCCAGGGCTCACCCCGTGGATAGGAGGGCAGGGTGAAAAGGGAGAGCATCCCGGAATGGGCCGCCCGTCCGCTTAAAAGGTAGGCCCCCTTGCCTTTAGCGACCGGCCCTTCCAGCGTCAGGCTGGAATTGATGGCCCCCAGTGTAGCTTCCCGTTTGGGCTCGGTGCGGTTGCCGTCTTTCATAATGATATCCATGACGGAAGACAAACGCCCGCCGTAGCGGGCAGGAAAATACCCTTTGTACAGCTTGATGTTCTTAATGGCGGAAGGATGGAAAACAGAGACAAAGCCAAAAATGTGTCCGTTATTATACACGGTGCTTCCATCGAGTAAAAACAGGTTCTGATCCGCTCCGCCTCCTCTTACATACAGGCCAACGGTACCCTCCACCCCCGGCGCTACTCCCGGCAGCAAGCTGATGGCCTTCAGAGGGTCGGGCTCCCCCAACAAGACGGGTATGTTTTCCAGCTGTTGCATGGATAGGCCCTTTTGCCCGAGCTTGGGGCTCAGGGGCGGGGCGGTGACTTCCACAGTGGTTAAGGAATAAACAGCCAGAGCTTTATTGAGCAAGCTATCCCCTTGCAGGGTGAGCTGCAGGCTGTCGGCCCGATATCCCAGTGACTGGAATATCAGGCCGACGGCTTCGTTACAGGGTAGAGGCAGGGCATAGTACCCCTGTGCATTGGTTGAGGTGCCAGTGTTCAGGCCGGGGGCATAAACATAGGCGCCGATGATGGGCTCCCGGCTGCCCTGGGCGCTGAGGTAGCCGTGGAGGAGGCAGCTTTGGGCATTTGCATAATCTGTTAAAAAAAAATAGATAGAATAAATATACATGAAGTGACCCTCAGTTCCTGTAAGGCATGCTTTGGGATACCGGCATTTAGCGGTATTTTAGAAAGGTGGAGCTTGTGAAAAACACTCTCCCTGACTTGTTCCTTCATTCGCGCTATGTTTAACAGAGTTTCCACCGGAAATAAATGCATTTGGCCCTGTGAAAAAGGTAGTACTTATTTCCTGGCGATCACTCAGTGACTTATCTACGGAAAAACAAATGCCGTTATTGCCATTTACTGATAGACAGCCAATCTGGCTCAACTGATCTGCTTTTTCTCCAAACCAAATTCCAAAGGTTCCTTTTCTATGGTGTTTAGTTCTTGCTATACAGTTTACATTTGATGAAGCTGAATTCTAAGTGCCTCAATGACAAAATTGGAAAAATACAACCATTTCACTATCGAACCGAAACCCAGAGAAGTGGTTTCTGCGGCTCGAGTTCAAAGGAAAATGGGTATAGCTACTATTGTCCAAGCACTTACTTATTAATTGGTTTATTTGTTGTAAAACAAGCTCTACGTTTAATTCTTCTCATTTCAGAATACCCACCCATTATTCCGCCGCTCCACATCCGGCAGCCACCCGTCCGGGTCGATCAAAATAGACTGCAAGGGCTGCTCCGCCTCGTAGCGGAAGCTAAAAACGTCGTTCTGGTTCCAGATGTCCACAGGCAGGCTTTGGCGGGCGGTGCTGCCGTCGGCAAAGGTGTATTCGACGACAACGGGCATGGGCATGCCCAGCCTGTTTGTGAGTGTGACGGATACGGTGCTGTCGCCCATCATCCGGGCGCTGGTGATCTCCTGGTCGAGATCCTCGTCTTCGTAGAACCAGCCCTGCCAGAACCAGTCCAGCTCTTCGCCGGCGCCGTTTTCCATGCTATGGAAGAAGTCTTCCGGCCGCGGGTGTTTGTAGGCCCAATTCCGGATGTACTGCCGGAAGGCGTAGTCGAAGCGCTCCGGCCCCAGCATCCTGCCGAGCGTGTCCGGGGCACCGATCGCG
>CAYVVK010000447.1:0-1726 GCA_964454855.1 uncultured Phaeodactylibacter sp.
GAGCGCTTTCTGGCCTTCGATAAACGCCCGGAAGAACAGGCCGCCTGGACACTGCTGCAGGAAAAGCTGGAGCACAACCAGCCCTGCATTCTCGTTTCGCGACTGGAAGACGGCCAGGGCTGGCACGGTGTGGTACTGCCCGATGGCGCCACCGCCGGACAGCCCATCCCGCAGGGCCTGAAAGCCGAAGCTCTGCGCGCCTACCGCGAGCGCAAGAACCAAAGCACGGAGTGGGAAGAGGCCTCCTATTTCCTGCAGGTATTCCCCAGCCGCAGCCAGATGCTCATCATCGGTGCGGCCCACATCACTGCCGACCTGGTACAGCTGGGGCATCTGTACGACTTCGAAACTATCGTGATCGACCCCCGGGGGGTGTTTGCCCACAAGTCGCAGTTCCCGCAGGCGCCGGGCCGGCTGATCGACAAGTACCCGGCGGAGGTGCTCCACAACTTCGCCCTCGACGCCTACACCTATGCTGTCGTCCTCTCCCACGACCCCAAGATCGACGATAACGCGCTGCACATCCTGCTGCCCTCCGATATCGCCTACATCGGCGCGCTGGGCAGCAAACGGACGCACGCCAAACGCGTAAAGCGCCTGCAGGAGGCCGGCTTTTCCGAAGAGGCCATTGCCCGCATCCACGCTCCGGTCGGGCTGGACATCAATGCCAGGACGCCCAAGGAGATCGCCCTGAGTATTATGGCGGAGATCATCAAGGTGAAAAATGCATATTTGTAAGAAAGGCAGGCCGTAACCTCAGTTTCAGATACGAAGGCCTTATTTACGCTACCCGTTCCGGCCCGCAACGATTGTCTATCCCATAAATCCTGGCTACTTTTGCCCCATGAAATTCGAAGATTACCATTTTGACCCAAGAGTTAAGAAAGGATTAGCCCTGATGGGGTTCACACGGCCCACTGACATCCAGTACAAATCCATCCCCAATATCCTCAAGGGGGAAGACCTCCTGGCAGTGGCCCAAACCGGCACCGGCAAAACGGCGGCCTTCGCCATTCCGCTGATCGAACTGATCCATCATAAAAAAACGAATCAAAGACGGGCAAGCGGGGTAAACTGCCTGGTGCTGGTGCCTACCCATGAGCTCGCTATGCAAATAGCTGCTGCCTTTGAAGAAATTGCAAAATTCACCAGCGTAAAAACGATGGCGCTCATCGGCGGAGTAGGCCAGGACCCCCAGATAGCACGGCTGAATGAAGGCGTGGATGTGGTTGTCGCCACCCCGGGAAGGATGTTTGACCTCATCAGCCAGGGGCATTTTCGGACGAATCACATCGAACGGCTCGTACTGGATGAAGCTGACCATATGCTTGACCTGGGATTCATTGAGGACATCAGGAGCCTCATACGAAAGCTCCCCAAAAGAAGGCAAACGCTATTTTTCTCCGCCACGATCAACGACAAGATCAAAAAGATCGCCTACTCTCTGGTGCAACAGAATGCCATCCGTATCCAGCTATCGCCCAAGGACCCGGTGGCTAAAAATGTAGATCATGCCGTATTGTTTGTAGACATGGATCACAAGCGGTTCTTTCTGGAAAGGGTGATCAACGAAAACCCGAATACCAAAGTATTGGCATTTGTCCGAACCATCGTCAGGGCCGAAAGGGTATCCAAGGCCATGGAGCGGGTGGGCATCCCGGCGCTTACCATCCACGGAAATAAAGGCCAGGAAGAACGCTCGCAGGCCCTTCAACATTTTAAGGCG
>CAYVVK010000447.1:1736-5894 GCA_964454855.1 uncultured Phaeodactylibacter sp.
GGGAGACACGAACCTGCTCATTGCTACCGATGTGACCGCCCGGGGCATCGATATTCCCGAGGTAGAGATCGTGATCAATTACGACCTGCCGGAAGAACCGCAGAATTATGTGCATCGCGTCGGCAGGACAGGAAGGGCCGGAAAAAAAGGGTACGCTTATTCCTTCTGTTCGGAGGAGGAGAGAAAAACCCTATCCGAAATACAGGGTTTTCTGGACAAAGAGATAAAAGTACTGGAGCTGGATAAACAGGAATACTCAGACACGGTCAATATAGAGCGTGACCGAACCCATGACTATCGGGCCTTGATGGAAGAAATTGAAGCATTTGAGAACCGTAAAAAGAAGAAAAAGAAAAAATAGGCCCATTTCAACCACACTTCCAGGTTTGGGAAACCTGCCCTGCTTTGCACCGGGAGGTTTAGGCCCCCGTTTCCAGGAACTTTTCCATCTCCTCCCAACTCAGGGTAGCGCATTTCATACGGCCGGGAAAGGCACGGGCAGCAGTAAAAGCCGCCAGTTCCTCATCGGAAGTTTCTGCCTTTTCATCTTCAGCCTGGAGCAGGGCCAGGAACTCCCGGCACAGGGACTGGGCCTCTTGCACCGGCAGCCCTTCCAGTTTTTTCACCAGCACAGAGGCCGAGGCCTTGGAGATGGCGCAGCCATAACCATGGAAGCTGAGCCGGCTGAGCTTCCCCTCCTGCAGTTCGAAGAATAGCTGGAATTTGTCGCCGCAGAGGGGGTTGTAGGCTTCCAATATGTGAGTGGCGGTTTCCTGTTTTTCAAAATGAACCGGTTCCTTGCTGTGCTTCAGAATAACGGATTGATACAGTTGTTTCAGGCGGTCGTTCATGAGAAAAACTTTTGAATGTCCCTGATGGTGCTGGCCAGGCGTTCCACTTCCTGCATTTCATTATAAATGGAAAAAGAAGCCCGGGTAGTACCGGCGATGCCGAAGAAATCCATCAGGGGCTGGGTGCAGTGATGGCCGGCCCGCACGGCGATCTGTTCCTCGGCCAGGAAGGTGGCCACATCGTGGGGATGTACATTTTCTAAAACAAAGGAGATGATGGCGGAAGACTCTGTCGCTTCCCCGATGATCTTCAGGCCGCCGATGCGGGCCAGTTCTTCCCGGGCGGCCTGCGCCAGTTGTTTGAGGTGTTGCTGCACGGCGGATTTATCCAGAGTCATCAGAAAATCGGCAGCAGCCCCCATGCCGATGACTCCGGCGATGGGCGTGGTGCCGGCCTCGAAGCGCTGGGGCGCTTCCGCGAAGGTAGTGTCTTCGAAAGCGACGTCGCGGATCATATCACCGCCAAACTGGTAGGGCGGCATGGCTGCCAGGTGTTCTTCTTTGCCGTACAGGATGCCCACGCCGGTAGGGCCGAACATCTTATGGCCGGAGAACACAAAAAAGTCTACATCCAGCGCCTGCACATCGATGGGAAAATGGGCAATACTCTGAGCGCCGTCTACCAGTACCGGCGCTCCTTGCTGATGTGCCATCCGGATCATTTCCTCAACGGGGTTGATAGTACCCAGGGTATTGGACACGTGCACCAGCGCCACCATACGAGTGCGCGGGCAGAGCATCTTTTTGTAAGCTCCCATATCCAGTTCGCCCGCGCTGTTGATGGGAATGACTTTAAGCCTGGCCCCTGCCCGCTTGCAGGCCATCTGCCAGGGGATGAGGTTGGCATGGTGCTCCATGTAGGAGATGAGGACTTCATCGCCGGCTTTCAGGCGGGGCTCCAGGAAGGACTGGGCCAGCAGGTTGATGCCGGCGGTGGTACCTGTAGTATAGACGATGGTTTCCGGTTTCGGAGCGTTGGCCAGAGTGGCTATTTTCTGCCGGACGCTTTCATATTGCTGCGTCGCGCGTACAGCCAGTTCGTAGACAGCGCGGTGAATGTTGGCATTGCCCTTTTCGTAGAAGTTGGTGATGGTGTCAATGACGACTTTCGGCTTTTGGGTGGTTGAGGCATTATCCAGGTAGGCCAACCGGGGGTAGTGGGAAAAGATGGGGAACTGCTGTTTTATTCTTTTGGCGTCATAGCCGATTTTGGGAACGTCGTTCATCGCTTTCCATCTATTTTCAGTTGTAAACTTAACTTCGAAAAGGAGGAAATAGTTTTTCACCATTGTTATCGAAGGCGACTATCTGGTAGACATCATCATCGTCATTGGCGATAAGATCATCAGTAACTTTATTCACGGCACGACGCAGGTGCCCATTGATTTCCGGCTGGCGCCGGAGTTGGCTGAGGTGAATGCGTCATGATAGCGAGGTTAGGTTTAACTTGATTGTTTTTGGCTGGGCCGGGCTTGTCCTGAGATAAGCCCGGCCAATATTTTACATCATACTTGTCGCCATGAATTACCCCCCAGTGGCAGGCCATGGCAGAACATGTATCAGCATCTTTCCAGGCAGAGGTCATAGTAAAAACTACAGGACTCTATACCTAATTCATAACTATAGTCACACCAATCTTCACAAAGTTCAAAGTAATAGGTAACGTACTGCAGTTCATCGCCGAACCTGGACTGACAGTACCAAAAACAACTGGTGTATTCGAACCTTACATCAACGTAGCAAATATGTTTTTCATCTGCACAGGCTATGCCGCAGGCGATCGCATCAGTGCTATCTACAAAGTCGTCCAGTACATCATCAATAATTTCTCTAATGATCTGAGCCTCAACTTGATTTACCGAAACGACAGAGACAGATAATAAGAACAGGATATAGATTATTTTTTTCATGGCGTTTCATTTAGAATTTAACAATACAGCGCTCCTCAACTTAGCCTTTTAGGATCTAAATAGGCTGAAATACATCTTTTCAAAAAGTTTTCATCTTCCAATTCCGGGTACTTTTCATATAGCCGGGAGTGGGCTTCACTTTCCTTGTTTGCCTGCTCCTTTAGTTCTTCGACGTACATTTTGTAGCGGGCTACAAATCCTTCTGGTATGCCTAATTGTTGATCTACATCGGCTTTTATCCTTTCCCAGGCAGCATCATTAAGCTCTGCCTTTGAGGATTTAAGCTTTTCCTCGATAATTCGCTGTCGTTCCCGGAGCTTTTCTCCAAATGCAGCCGCCTTTTGCCTCTGCTGTTCTCTTAGCGAGAGGTATTCCTCCTGTGAAAGTGAGCCTATATCGGAAATATCTATATCCAGCCAGAAGTTAATGGCCATCCTGGTGGATTCGTACCGGCCTTTATAGAACCTTTGGGTTTCCACGACTGCCAGGAAGTCTTCATCCTGAATGATCGTTTGAATCAAATGCTTGTTGTTGGTATCTTCATCTACCGAGCTGTTACACGCTGTAAACAGAAAAAAAGATACCAGTAAAAAATAGTTTAATGGTTTCATCTTCCTTAGTTTTTATCGGGTCACCGCCCTTTGAAGAGATAATTGCCTCTTTTTTCAGGCATATGAATTTTCTGTGCTAAACTGTGAGTAGGTGGGAAAGCATGGCCACTAAGGAGGTATGCTGCTAATGATCATATCAGAGAGATTTAAGTGAAAAAATAAGGTTTCAGAAAAAAACTTTATCCTTCTATTTCTTCAGCGCGTAAAACATTTCTTCAAATTTATGGGTTTTAATCATTAAAAGCAATAGCAAAGGTAATTTTTATGGAAAAAGAAGATATAAAGGCCCGCCTGAAGTGGCTGCGCAAGCAGCTGGGCATGACACAGGAGCAATTTGCGGAAGTGCTGGAGATCGGCCAGTCTACCTACGCCCACATCGAGACGGGGGACAGGGCCGGGCTAACGCTGGCCCAGGCCATATTGCTGCACGAAAAGCTGAAGGTGAACCCCAACTGGCTGCTCATCGGCCGGGGTGAGGTGTACCTGGGAGAGGAAGAGCCGGCCTTCCCATTGGTAGCCGAACCAGCGCCTGAATACAGGAAAATGGGGAAAAAGAATAAAAAGATGGATGTGGAAGGAGAGATACTCGCCATCAAGGTTTTTCTGAAAGAGAAGTTTCCGGATTTTGAAGGTTGAGGTTGAGGTTGAGGTTGAGGGATAAAACGCAGAAAGCCGCTACCGGCGATGCCGGAGCGGCTTTCTGTGTGTGTTATATTAAGCTGGCGGCGGCCTACTCTCCCACCCGTGAGGGCAGTACCATCAGCGCTGAGGAGCTTAACTTCTCTG
>CAYVVK010000448.1:0-1042 GCA_964454855.1 uncultured Phaeodactylibacter sp.
GGCCCCCAAGCCAGACTTCATCCTGGCGGACGAACCGACGGCGAACCTGGATTCCAAGTCCTCCGGCAACCTGCTCGACATCATGGCGCGCCTCAATGAGGAGGAAAAGATCACCTTCATCTTTTCTACCCACGACCAAAGGGTGATCGACCGGGCCCGCCGGGTGGTGACACTGGTAGACGGGAAAGTGTCGACCGATGAAGCCAGAGAACCAAAGCAAGAGTAGATTTGGCAATCGTGAAAGAGAAGTCATGAAAAAGATCATTATTATCGCCCTGATAAGTATCCCGGCTTTGGTATCGGGCCAGGATGAGCCCAAAAACTGGTCCATAAACGGTTATATCAAGAACATGCAGACGCTGCTGTTCTTCAATGAATCCTATCCCTCCCTGGGGCAGGGCAAGCTGAAGCTGGTGGATACCTTCCTGCAGGACAACCTCATCCACAACCGGCTCAATTTCCGTTGGGAAATGGGGGAGGGCCTGAACCTGCGCACTGACCTGCGCACCCGTGTTTTCTATGGCGGCCTGGTAAAGGCCAACCCCAATTACGGAGATGCCATTGACGATGTCAACAACGATTACGCCGACCTCTCGCTGGTGGTCTTCGAAGAGAATGCCTGGGTGATGCACAGCATGATCGACCGCTTATATCTGGAGTACTTCAAAGGCGACTGGGAGGTGCGCCTGGGCCGGCAGCGCATCAACTGGGGCATCAGTACCGTCTGGAACCCCAACGACATTTTCAATGCCTTCGCCTTTACAGATTTTGACTATGAAGAGCGGCCGGGCAGCGATGCCCTGCGGGTAAAGTACTACACGGGCTTTGCCTCCAGCCTGGAACTGGCGGTGCGCATGTTCGATGACTTTGACCATGCTACTATTGCCGGCATGTGGAAATTCAACACGGGAACCTACGATTTTCAGCTTCTGGGAGGCTACGATGGGCAGTATCTGGTAATGGGCGGCGGCTGGGCCGGCAACCTTGGAGATGCCGGCCTGAAGGGTGAGCTTACCTATTTTTGGCCTACACCGGATGAGTT
>CAYVVK010000448.1:1052-5893 GCA_964454855.1 uncultured Phaeodactylibacter sp.
GAGGCCTTCGCCGCTACTGTCGGCCTGGATTATTCCTTCGAAAATTCACTATACATCAATACCGGCTACCTCTACAACAGCCGCGGCAGCACCAAGGCCAGTGTGACGAACCTCTTCGACTTTGAACTTTCCGCCCGCAACCTCTATCCCTACCGGCCCGCCATTTTCTCACAGCTTACTTATCCATTCACGCCCCTGCTCAACGGCGGGCTGGCGCTCATCTACAGCCCCGTGGATGTACATGCGCTTTTCGCCAACCCCACCCTCACCTATTCCG
Organism: uncultured Phaeodactylibacter sp.; assembly: GCA_964454855.1. GTDB lineage: Bacteria > Bacteroidota > Bacteroidia > Chitinophagales > Saprospiraceae > CAYVVK01. Next base: position 1,330 of record CAYVVK010000448.1, read on the forward strand.
CTGCTCAGAACCTGGACCTCGACCTGGTCGGCCAGCTCACTTTCGATAAGGAGGAGCGGGGCTACGCCAGCCCGATACAGGCCGTTTTCTTCCGGCTGAAGTATAGTTATTGAGGATTACTCACCGCGAAGCCGCCAAGGGCGCAAAGAGATGGTATTGTTGAGTGAAAAAGAAGTGGTCAATTGCTGAAGATATATCCCCGGCGCTCTGCATCACGATCATCGACGAAGGAGACTTCATACCAAAAGCCCGGAATTTCCAGCTGGCTGTCTTCGGACTCATGGAGGCGGAAAACATCGCGGTTGCGCTGCTTGATCTTGGTGAAGTACTTGATGTCGTTCTGCGCAACGGCATCGGCGATGGTGGTGAAGTCCTTATTTTCGAACAGGCCGATCTTCTTACCGTAGAGGGTGGGCTGCTGGTTGAAATAGCCGATCTTCACCGCCGCGGGATTGTGCTGAATGCTGTTGATCTGTGCGGCCTTGGCCAGGTTGATCAGGGTATTGCTGCCCAGGGAGATCTTTCTTTCTTTTCCGGAGGTGACAATGTGTTTCTTCAGGATGGAATAGCCCGGTTTGATAAAGTAGATCAGGGCGGGCTCCCCTTCTTCGGCATTGAACTGCAGGCGGAAGGCGCCGTCCCTGGAAGTAGGCTCGGTGTATTTGGACATGAGGCGCCAGTCCAGCCGGTCGTCTTTCTCTTTGACTACCGCCACCTGAACGCTCTCCAGGCCCTGTCCCTGGTAGGTCACCTTTCCGGATACTACGACGAATACCTCATGCTTTTGGAAGGCAAATAACAGGAAAGCTACGAGTAGCAGAGCGAGAATGGGCAGGATTTTCCTCATGATTTTGGGATTGTTCAATACTCAGGCGTTAAATATACTGTATTTTATGATGATTGTCAACGACATAGAGAAAATTAACAAGTTTACAGCGGCTCCAGTTGAAAATTGGTCTTGATCTCCGGGTTCTTTTCCGCCGGGATATCCACCGGTTTCTGAAAGTATTCGTATCCTTCTTTGTTGCAGGTGAGGGTAACCTGATCCGTCTTTTTGCGCACTTTTAAAGTGCCTTCGTAGTAGCCGTTCTCATCAGTGACAAACTGCGTCTCCTTTTTCCCTACAACATAGACGGTAGCCCCTTCCAGGGGTTTGGCCACATTATCATATTCATGAACGTAGCCTTCTACAGGAATATTTTGTATGGGGTTGAGTATGGTGTTCTGAACGATCCAGCCGCCGCCGCCCAGCACGATCAGGCTGAGAATGCCGGCCACCCACTTGCCCACGGTACTGGAGATGCCATCTCTGATGCCTTTCAGGATGAGCGGCCAAAGCGCAAGCTCTTCTTCTTCCTCTTCTTTTTTCTCTTCCTGTTCCGGGGCATCGGGAACTTCCTTTGGATCCTCCTGGCCTTCTTTATGTTCTAATTCTTCAGACATACTGCGAATTTCCACAATATTAATAATAAAATGGTAGAGAGAAAGGTTCCCCGGAACACTTTCGCCTGATATAAATCATCCAAAATCAATGAGTAAACTCATAGTGGATGGCAGAATGAAAGGGTAGCTTGAAAGTTGAACCAAAACGCGGAGCTATGAAAAAGCAGGCACTATGGATCGTTTTGCTGTTTTCCGCGACTAGCCTGATGGCCCAGTACACCAGCCAGGGTAATTTCCTGATGGGCGCTACCATGGGCTTCTCGGCAGCCAGTTCCACCATTACCCAGGATGAAGGCAATGGCGATGTGGCCACGGAAAATCCCACTTCTACTCAATTCAACATCGCCCCATCCATCGGCTATTTCATGGTGGATGGCCTGGCTATGGGCATTGGCCTGGACTATACCTTCAACCAGGTGAGCCGCCAGAACGAAGACACCAATAAAGACAGCGACATTCTCTTCGGGCCCTTCGCCCGCTACTACCTGCCCATGGGCGAAGATATGGCCTTCTTCCTGGAAGCCAATTTCGGCTTCGGCAATTCTTCCGACGACCGGGAGATCGCCGGCACCCGGCAGAACATCAGCACCAATATATTTGCCGCCGGCCTGGGGCCGGGCTTCACCATCTTTTCCTCCAATGCCGTAGGCATCGAGGCGTTGGTGAAACACAACTACGCCCGCTCCGATTTTGACACCACCATCGGAGGCATCAGCCGCAAAACGATGACTAGGACGAACCAGTTCGACTTCTCCGTCGGCTTCCGCTTCTACTTCACCGGCATGGTAAAGGCTGGCGACAGTACTGGGCATCGCATGTATTGAAGACTAAACCAACTGCTTATATGGAGCAGCGCAGCGCCAGAAGGTGCTGCGCTGTTTTTTGTGCCCGTACCCCCGGCTTTCCAGCCGGAGAGGTTTGTAAGGGCACAGCAGGCGGTTCGCTAGGGGCTAAGCCTCCACCACTTCCCGGAGCCGCTTTAAGATCTCCAGCGTAGCCGGGCAAACATTAGTGTTACTGAGCGTCCACTTTGCCCGTTTGAGGAAACCCTTTCGGTTGGAGTGGGGATATTCCCGGCAGGCCCTGGGGCGTACTTCGTAAATGGAACAGTAATTGGCCTCGCCGAGGAAAGGGCAGGGCACAGTTTGCAGGACGTAATCGCCCTCGTTGTCGAGTTTCAGGTATTTTTCCACAAAATCGCCGGGGCGCAGGCGCAGCTGGGCGGCGATACGCTCGATGTCCTTATCGTGAAAGATGGGGCTGGAGGTTTTGCAGCAATTCGCGCACATGAGGCATTGCGTATGCTCAAAAACCTCCTCGTGGATGGCCATCACCGTCTGGTCCAGATCCTTCGGGGGCTTCCGGGCCAGCCGTTTCAGAAGTTTTTTATTGCCCTTTTTCTCGCTGCGGGCTCGCTGCCTGAGGTGTTGCAGTTTTTCCGCCATGGTTTCACCTTCCGGGTGCATATCTGCGCTATTCTGTTCTTTAACCTTTTTCAATATAGTGAAATTGATCCAGTTTCTAAAGATGATCTGTGCCCGGCTAAAGCAGCCCGGCAAACTTTCCAAACCACACAACCTTTCAGGCCCTCCCCGGGTTTGCAATAGAGCCGTATAAAAACACACCCACTTGAACGCCACAACCACCAAAGCGAAAGTCAAAGAAGATACTGCTCCCGACTGGAAGAGCTGGGCCGTGCTCATCCTCCTGAGCATCATCTGGGGGAGTTCCTATATTCTGATCAAGCGCGGGCTGGACGTCTATTCCTCCACCCAGGTAGCCTGCCTGCGCCTGTCCATCTCTTCCCTGGCCTTTGTGCCTCTGCTGGTGTTTCGGTTTCGGCGCATCGACTGGTCGCGCTGGAAGCCTTTGCTTACAGTGGGGCTGACCGGCACCGCTATTCCCGCCTTTATGTTCTCCATCGCCCAGACGGAGATCAGCAGTTCGGTAGCGGGGGTGCTCAATTCGCTGGTGCCCCTGTTCACCCTTTTGCTGGGCGTGGCGTTTTTCGGTTCTACTACGAGATGGATAAAGGTAGCCGGGGTGTTGGTGGGCCTGCTGGGCGCTGCCCTGCTGATCCTGATGGGCAAGCAGGCCGGCGCGCAGGGCAACCCCTGGTACGGCCTGCTGGTGATCGTAGGCACGATCTGCTATGCCACTTCTTCCAATACGGTGGCTGCCTATCTGCGGGATATGAGTTCACTGACGATCAGCGCTGCGGCTTTCGGCATGGTGGGCATTCCGGCTATCGCGTATCTGTTCTTTACCGACTTTACACAGGTGCTCGCCTACGAAGAAGGCGCCTGGCTGGCACTGGGATATATCGCGATTCTGGCGCTTTTCGGCACGGTGCTGGCTTCTGTCATCTTCTTCCAGCTGATCCAGTGGACGACGCCCGTTTTCGCTTCCATGATCAGCTATCTGGTGCCCGCCGTGGCCCTCTCCTGGGGCGCTTTTGACGGGGAGCCGATCACGCTGATCCACTTTCTGGGAATGGGCCTGATCCTGTCGGGAGTGTATCTGGTGAAGAGTTAAGTATTTTCGTGCATTCGTGTTTTCGTGTCTAGTTCTGATTTCTTGCGCCTTGGCCAAAATGCCCCTTAGTTTTCAGCCGGCGATTACTTCCGAATTTTCCTATAAAAGGCATAATGTCATCTAAACATCCTCCGTCCGCCGCCCCGATAGCTATACGGGATGAGCGAAGGCGGGGAAACATCTAAACACTTACTCTCTTACCGGCTCTACCTTATGCACGAAGTAGGTAGTCTTTCCCTGCCAGGGCAGGTTGTCGTAGCGCTGCTTGTAGTGCAGTTGTACCTGCTGGCCTTCGAATTGTTGCAGCTTATTGTATACTTCCGGGTCCCGGACCGAGAATTCCCAGATATTGCCGCTCACCCCATCGGTACTTTGCTGGAAGCCACCGAGGTTGAGCTGCCCTTCGTAGGTTTTGAACACCACGCCTTTTTTAGTGACCTTGATCAGGTTGCCGGCGCGGGTGCCGTCGCTGTAGGTCCAGCCGGCCACCCAGACGTAGGAGCCGCCGACTGCCAGGACGACGAGAAATAAGGCCAAAAAGAAGCGCTTGACCCAGCTGCCCACCTTTTTGAAGCCTTCCTTGACG
>CAYVVK010000449.1:0-5888 GCA_964454855.1 uncultured Phaeodactylibacter sp.
CCTATTATTATTCCAACATGTCGCCTCAGCTGGCCGATTTCAACCGGGGCAGATGGGCGGAACTGGAATCCCTGTTGCGGGGCTACCTCTACCGCCATCCCGGCACACAGCTGTACGTCGTCACCGGTAGTATCCTGACGGACAGCCTGGCGCACATTGAGCGTAGCATCAATAAGGTCAGCATTCCGGAATATTTCTTTAAAGTGGCCGTCGACCTGGAACGCCAAAAAGGCATCGGCTTCATCATGCCTAACCAGAAGATCCGGTATCCACTGGAGGCTTTTGCCATACCCATCGATGAGGTGGAAAGCCGGACGGGGCTCGATTTTTTCAGGCTGTTACCCGTTGATACGGAGGCGGCAATTGAAGGTACGCTGGATAAGGGCTGGTGGATACCGGAGATGGCCGGTGGCGATATAGAACCACTCTATCCGCCTTCCCTGCCGCCCAACCACTTCAATACCATACAGGCCGGGCGCTATGCCGGAAGCGGTGAGGAGGTCAGCGTTTGCGGAACAGTGGTCAGCGCCCGCCGTAGCCGCAGTGGCAACCTCTGGATGAACATCGACAAGCAATTTCCCAACCAGATATTTTCCGTATTCATCCGGGAGAAGGACCTTGCCAACTTCAGCTACCAGCCCGACAAACAATTTATCAACCAGCAGGTATGCTTTACCGGTACCGTGGAGAATTTCAATGGCACGCCTACGATGAATGTGGAACGGGAGGAGGCAGTAGGCAGTAGGCAGTGGGCAGTGGGCAGTGGGCAGTAGGCAGTAGGCAGTGGCCGCAAAACCACAAAACCACAAAACCCAAATACCGCAATACCGAAACACCATTACACCGCAAAACCACACCCCTCCCCCTAACCCCTCGCTAAAAAACAGTATATTAGCTGGGAGCGAAAGAGAATCGATTATGGCCATAAAAAGTGTGTTAGAAGAAGTATCCGGTACCACCATAGAGCTTCTGCTCGAAGAGCCCTTTTTCGGGCATTTTCTGACGGGCCTGATCAAGGAGGTGACGCCTCAGGTGCCCACCCTGGGCGTGCGCCTTGCCGGGCCGGATGCCGTGCAGCTCTGCATCAACGAGTCTTTCTGGAAGGAGGAACTCACCCAGCCTCAGCACCGTTACGGGGTGATCAAGCACGAGATCCTGCACATCGCACTGCAGCACATCCTCATGGTCGACAAGTTCGCTCACCGGCAGATCTTCAATATCGCCGCGGATATTGTGGTGAACCAGTACGTCGGCCCACGCCGCCTGCCGGAAGGCGCCGTGTTGCTGAAACAGTTCGAAGGCTTTGATATGAAACCGCATCAGGATGTGGGATACTACTACCGGCGGCTGCTGGAAGAGCACCGCAGGACCAAAGGTGCTTCTTCGCCGGGACAGCAGCGGCTGGACGAACTGATACAGGAAGGCAGTGAGTGGCTGAGCCGCCATGACAACTGGCAGCAGATCAGCCGCATGTCCGCCGCCGAGCGCCGCAATCTCGAACAGGCGGTGGAATCCTCCATACATACCGCAGCACAGCGCGTGGGCAGCCAGGAGGTGGGAAAGCTGCCGGGAGATCTCAAAGCCTTGCTGAAAAAACTGGAAGGCCGCCTGCAACCTTCGGTTGACTGGCGGCGGGCGCTGCGCCTCTTTGCGGCCAGTAGCAATAAGACTGCTCTGAAGAATACCATCCGCCGCCCTTCCAAACGATACGGCACGACGCCGGGCATCAAGATCCGCCGCAAACAGAAACTTCTGGTGGCCATGGACACTTCCGGCAGTGTGCAGGATAAGGACATCGAGCGCTTCTTCAGTGAGCTTTATCAGATCTGGCGCCACGGTGCAGAGGTGATGGTGGTAGAGTGTGACACCCAGATCAAAAGGCAATACCAATACCGCGGCCACAGCCCTGAATTCGTTCTCGGGCGGGGCGGCACAGATTTTAATGCCCCCCTCCGGTTCGCCAATAAGGATTACCATCCGGACGGCATCATCTATTTCACAGATGGTTATGCCGAAGTGCCCAAAGTGGAGAGCCGTTACCCGCTCATGTGGCTCATCACACCCGGAGGTCTGAAGGAACATGCCGGGATCTGGGATGAGCTGCCGGGGAGAAAGGTCAAAATGGAATAGCACTATGCGCTCCTCATAGGTTCTGTTTTATTTCAAAAAAATGTCAATGTACCCGAAGCAGCATGCCCCTGATGATGGTGCTGCTTTCCAGGCTATTTAGCCTTTTGATTTCCTCTACCGTGGTATTATGCTGCCGGGCAATGTTCCATAGGGTATCGCCCTTTTCCACCTTGTGCAGGAATTCAGGCAGCCTGTAGCCATTTTCCCGCGCCCCGCTGTTCTCTTTCCAGTGTTCGTTCTTATCTTTTTCGTAATAGGAAGGAGGTTCCGCTACCTTCTGCCCGCGGAGTTTCAACTCCTCTCCGGGAAGCGGCTGCTGTCCCGGTTCCAGGCGGTTGAGCTTCCTGAGTTCATCCTGTCTTACGCCGTATATCTGAGAGATTTCATATACCGATTCTCCCGGGTTCACCTCGTGATAGTCCAACGGGCCCTTGAAGGTTCGGCGTTTGGAGGACAGATAGATCTTTTCGCCCCGGGGCAGTACATGCCCATCTACCAGGCCTTCATTGTAGTCCAGTAATTTGGATACGGGAATGCCAGTCCGGGAGGCGATGTCCCCGGCGGTTTCGTAACCGGAGGCAAAGGTTTGGGGCACCATATTGGTAGTGGTAGTGAAAAAAGAGTAGTGGATCACATAAGAGGTGTCCCGGGAAGGGAAGACCAGGTCGTATTGATACAGGCAGTAACGCTCAATGAGCTCGATGAGCTTTACCGCATAATCCCGGCTGGTAGCATAGCCGGCCTCCTTGAGGCCGTATGCCCAGCCCTGGTAATTGGTATTATCCAGTTCGAACAATGGCCCGTAGCGATGGGCTTTTCGGGGGTCGGTTAGAAAGTCGGAATGGTCGCGGTAAGAGGTTTCTACACTGTCATAAGCCCGGAAGCAGGAATAAGTGAGCTGGCCATCCGGGCCATTGTCATCATCTTCTTTCGGATAGGTTCCTCCCGTCCAGTCATTCCCGCACTTTATGCCGAAATGGTTGTTAGCCATGCGGGCCAGCTTACTTTGCCCGGCACCGGATTCCAGTATGGCCTGCGCCAGGGTAATGCTGGCCGGAATGCCGCTGCGTTCCATTTCCTGAATGGCCAGGGCCTTGTATTCTTTGATATAGGAATGGTGCGGAGGGTTGTGCTGAGCGGAAAGAAGTACCGCCGGAAATAAGAAACAGGCAGCGAAGAGGGGGGTATGTCGCTTCATTAGATACTGGGTTTCCGGGGGCATCAAACATTTCAATATTTTAACATTTTTCAAGGGAGCCAGGTTCGGCCTTTTGCGTGAGGAATAGAGCTTGTTGTATCAGCGCTTCTCCGCAGAAAGCGCTAACTTTGGGGTATAAAGAAGAAAACAACAATGGCCAAACAGACCCAATACGATTATATTTATTACGGAACCAAAGCAAAGGCCGGGGAGGCCATCGCCTTCGTCAGGCACGTGCTGCAGGCCAACATTAAGGCAGAGCAGCGCGGCCAGCGCAAGACGCCCATCTGCATATGGGGCAGGCACGGCATCGGCAAGACGGAGATCGTGCAGGACCTGGCCCGGGACATGGACTACCGCTTTCGCTATATCGCTCCCGCGCAGTTTGAAGAAATGGGCGACCTGGTGGGCATGCCCTCCATAGAAGAGGGCCGTACCGTCTTTCGCGCTCCCGAATGGGTGCCCAGAGAGGAAGGCCCAGGCATACTGCTCATCGATGATGTCAACCGGGCCGACGACCGCATCCTGAGGGGCATCATGCAGCTCCTGCAAAACTTCGAACTGGTGAGCTGGAAGCTGCCTCCAAAATGGCAGATCATCCTCACCGCCAATCCCGATGGCGGAGATTACTCCGTGACGCCCATGGATGATGCGATGGTCACCCGCATGATGCATATCACCCTGGAATTCGACCCTCTGGAATGGGCCAAATGGGCGGAGCGCAATGAGATCGACTCCCGCGGCATCGACTTTGTACTGACCTACCCGGAAGTGGTCACCGGCCACCGGACTACCCCGCGTACCCTGGTGCAGTTTTTCGAAACCATTGCCGGCATAGATCAACTGGGCGCCCAGCTGGGGCTGGTGCGCACCCTGGCCGATTCCTGCCTGGATGAAAATACCGCCACGGCCTTCATCGCTTTCGTCCGCCAGGAATTGCGGGCGCTCATCAAACCGGAGGAGATCTGCAATGCGCAGCACTTCGAGGCCGAAGTGCGGGAACCCCTGGAACAGATCGTCAAAAAACAAACTCTGCGGGTGGATATCCTGGCCACCATCTGTACCCGCCTGGTTAATTACCTTACCCAGAGCAGAAAGGATCTGACAAAGGAGCAACTGGAGAATGTGAAAGCCTTCATCAAACTGGACTTCCTGCCCAACGACATCCGCCTGACCATGGCACAGGACCTGGTGGGCTCTGATAACAAAAGCCTGCAGGGCATTATGGATGACCCGGAAATTGGCATGATACTGTTGGAGGGAATGTGAAGGGGAGTTGGAAAGTTAGAACGTTTGAATGTCTGAACGTTTTAACGTCTTAACATTCCGGCTTTCAAACCTATTGTTCTAAAATATACCACTCTATGGCCTCTACATCGAGATTGGCGCGCCGCCCTACTTCTTCGGGAGCATAATGGGCCGCCAGGTAATCCAGTATGGTGCTTTCTTTGTCGCCGAGTTCCCAAAGCCCCTGAGTGCGCTGCATCCAGCGGATCATCTCTTTCCAGCCTTCGCGGGTGGCGCGGTTCTGAGCAATGAGCTTGCCGCTGTGGCAGTTGGTGCAGTTGGTGCGCACTACTTCAAAACCTTCCGCCACTTTCAGGCCGGTGGCCAGGTGGATGCCGTCTACCACTTCTTCCTCTGCGGGGGTGTTGGCCTTTGTCTCCACCGGCCGGGCCTCCGCCAATGGTTTTTCGGGGCTTTGTCCATTCGCGAAGGGGTTTCCCAGCAGGCCGTAGTAGAGGACGCCCAGGGCCATCACCACGGCAAAGGAGGCCAGAAAAATAATGGCCTGGTAGAGCTTGCGTATTACCTTGTCGTAATCTTCAGTGTAATTCGGCCTTTCCATAATTGGCTAAGGTATTTTGGGTGTTTTTTCACCATTTACAGCATTGGGCTGTGTTTATATTACATGCCTACGGCATGCCCTGACATCGCTGGATTCTGGCTACCAATATTTTATGCCTACGGCATGTTCTGTGGCCGGGGCAATCGAATCAGCCAGGTTTTTGCCTTCCGCAAATAATCCAGCATCGTTATCAAATTACCTTCACCGCTATGCGGTGGCAGGCATTATTGAGATATCCCTTGGGGTTCCAGCCGGGTAGTAGCATGGGCTGCATCTTCCCGCTGGAGTCGGTAGCGCGCGCCCACAGTTCGTAGTAACCTTTCTGTGGGAATTCGACGCTGGCCGACCAGTGCTGCCAGGCGTGGCGGTTGGCCGGTTTTTCCAGCCGGCAGGGCTGCCAGGATGCTCCGAAGTCGATGGAGTAGTGCATGGCCTCCACTTCCAGATCACCCGCCCAGGCGTGGCCGCGGATGGGCAGGCTTTGCCCTTCGTGGATCATGGCGCCCGTCCTGGGGTAGGTGATCAGAGATTTGACCGGCATGGATTCTATAATGCACATATCTTCATCGGCCACTTCGGCTCCCGGTGCTACCGGTTTGCAGGGTACGCGGTAGGATTGCCCGCCCATTTTGTTGCCGTCGTGCACTTTATTGCGCACGACAATGCGCTCCAGCCATTTACCCGAGCAGCTGGCGGGCCAGCCGCCGATCA
>CAYVVK010000450.1:0-5881 GCA_964454855.1 uncultured Phaeodactylibacter sp.
CGGGAATAGATTAGTGGTAAATCGTTGAAATGGCTATTCCCCGGTACGGGCCCGCCCGCCCGTTAGCTGAATTCTACTGAAAGACCTCTTTCAACTCCAGCTCGATCTCCAGCCGGGGGTCTTCCAGCTTATCTTCTTTAGCAAAGAGCTGGTATTCACCGGGGGCACTGAAGACGTATATGGAGCGCAGGTCGGGCAGCACCAGCCAGTAGGATTGCACCCCCGCTTCAAAATAAGCGGCGGATTTACTGATCAGTTCCGTCAGGCTCTGCGAGGGAGAGAGGATCTCGATCACGCCCAGGGGGGCATTTTCCATGCGTACTTCATCTTCACCGGGCGTAAATTCCACTTTCGGAAAAATAGCGATATCCGGTACTTTTTCTTTGGGAGAGGCTTTTATACTAACCTCTGGTAATGGGCTAAGGCGCTCTCCGTAGGCATTTCTTATCAGGAAGTACAAGTTGCCTTGGATGATAGCATGATTTTTACTGGGCACAGGCTTATCTCTTTCCAGTTCGTATTCCGACTTTGAAATGGCGGTGCTTTCCATATTTTGATTTTCTGTTGCCTAAGATACTAACAAAATGCCGGTTATGCCAGTTTGCATTGTTTCTACCGGGGAACTTTAATCTCATACACCTTCCCACTGCGATTCGGCAGGCTGGAATCCAGCAGCCAGGGGTTGTATACTTTGAGCATGCGGTAGCTGGTGCCGTGCTCTCGGGCGAAGTCGCCCAGGTTGGGAATGGTGGTATCCACCTTTACGATCTTGTAGTTGTCTAGTGGGCTATAGCGTTCGCGCTCATCCACATAGAAGCCGAAGTTTTCCGGATTTTTGAGGATCTCCTTGATGGCCACCAGGCGGAAGACATAGCGGGAAGTTTCGGAGCCCATGTTCAAGTCGTAGTAGCTGTCGGCGCGCTGCACTTCCATTTCGTGGCCGATGCGGGAGGCGCCGGCATTATAGGCGCCGGCCACCAGCGTCCAGTTCTGAAATTTGCGGTAGTACTGTTTCAGCAGTTTGCAGGCGGCCTCTGTAGATTTTTCGATATGATAGCGCTCATCCACGTAGCGGTTGGTTTCCAGGCCGTGTTCTTCGGCTGAAGGGTTCATAAACTGCCAGTATCCGCGGGCGCCGGCGGGCGATATCTCGTTGCGCAGGCCGCTTTCGGCCACGGCCAGGTACTTGAAGTCGTCGGGAATGCCGTTCTCCTTCAGGATGCGCTCTATGGTGGGGAAGTACTTGTAGGCATTCTTAATGTTGAGCACGGTATTGGACTGCCAGTAGGTGTTCACGAGCAATTCCCGGTCGAGGCGCTCTACGACGTCGAAATTGTCCATGGGCAGCGGTTCGCCGGCAAAGTCGAAGGGGCGGTCCAGGTCTACGGGCTTGATGATCTGCGGGATGCTGATGTCTTTCAGGTCGAGGGTGGATTCGGTACCTTCATTTCCGGAATAGGAAGCGAAGATGGCGGCGCTCAGGAAGGCGGCCAGTACAAGCGTGTAGTAATGCAGTGGTTTGTGCATGGTTCGTGAGTTTACCTGGAAAGCAAACGTTGCTTTCCCATGTTCTAGTGTTAATGCTAGCTGGAGTTATATGCCCTGTTGGTGGATCGGTTGGGATACACCAAGATAAGCATTTTTTGTAATGCAGAGAAAGCGGAAATTAAAGTCAAAAGGTAAAATTAGAAAGTCAAAAGGTAAAAGTGAGTATGCCCTTGGCGGCGGAGGGGGGCATTAAGTTAGGATGCCAGCCCATTCGTCAGGAAGCAGGCCGTGAGCCTTTTTTATACCATAGGCATCCCTTCGGAGCCTTTTACCTTTTGACTTTTTTCGGTTTTTTATAGATAGGCACCGTAGAACAGGGCTCGCCGTACATAATGCTCTTGGCCAGGGGGCGCAGGCGTTTGGTGAGCTCCACGTAGGCATTTGCCGGCACGGATTTGTCGCTGCAACCTTTGATGATGATGCGGCCGTCGCGGTATTTTTCCACATCCAGGGCGGCCAGTGTTTTGGTGAAGTAGGCCCGGTAGTAGTCTTCCGCCCTACCCTGGAAAACGTCGGCCGCGCAGGGCGCCGCGTAGGAAGCGGCGAGCATAAAGGCCCACATGGGGATGATGGCGTCTGTGGAGCAGTAGACCAGCAGCACCTTGCCTTCGTACTGTTCCCAGTTGTGTTCCTTAATGGCCTCACGGAAGTCTTTTTCCTTCAGGATGAGTTCTTTGAAGAGGTAGTCCTTAAGGTCGAGCGTAGCCAGCTCCGCCTGCGGGAAGAACTCTTCCAGTTTCAGGGTGATCAGGCCGCTCTGGGCCACGCGGTTCACTAAGGGCTTATCGGTACTCATGATTTTTTCCGTTCGAATTTCAACTTAAAAAAATACGCCATTTATCTTTTCCTTATCCGCCATGCAGACGACCATCGGCAAAGGTGGCGGCGGGCCGATTTCCGACTTCCGACTTCCGACTTCAAATCATTCCTGTTCATCATCGGCGTACTCATCGCTCTCTTCCGGGATATCCTCCTCGATGGGCGCCTGTTCGCCGATCTGGAAATCCGCCTCCTTGAATTCTTTTGGCTTGGGAAGGTCCTGCAGGCTTTTCAGGCCGAAGTAGTCCATAAATTTTTCGCTGGTGCCATAGAGTAAGGGCCGGCCGGGCCCTTCGTCCCTTCCCAATATAGCAACAAGTTCCTTTTCCAATAGTTTTTGGATGGAATAATCGCAGCTCACGCCGCGTATCTTCTCCATTTCCGTCTTGGTCACCGGTTGTTTGTAAGCAATGATGGAGAGGGTTTCCAGGGCCGCGCGGGAAAGCCGCTTGCGGGTGGTCTGCCGCAGATAAGTGCCCACCGTTTTGTGAAAGGCAGGCTTGGTGAGGAAGTGGTACCCTTCGGCGATCTCATTGATCTCAAAGGCGAAATCCCCTTCCCGGTAACGAGCCTTCAGTGCCTCGACGGCCTCCAGGATCTCCTCATCGGCAAAGCTGGCCTCCAGTACTTCCTCCAGGCAGCTTTTGATCTCCTTGAAGGAGACGGGCTGGTCGGTGGTAAAGATCAGGCTTTCGATGTGTTGTGCAAGTCGCTCCATACGGCAAAGATAAGATTGTTTTGAGGTTTCGGCGAGGCCCCGATGCGGACTTTTGTATAAAATGGCAATGGCACTCAGTTGACAAAAGCAGTTGCAAAAAAATTACGCATTTTCTTTTTTGAAAGATAAAAAATTTTGACATTGTTGCAGTAAGCAAAATGGTATTTCTCAGCTCTCTACATCAGCGCGCATTTTTCACCACTAAATCTTTCTGATATGATGAAGTACCTTAATCTTACCCGTCATTGCTATTGCAGCCGTTTTACCCTGATCGCGATCCTTCTGTCGGGCCTGCTGCTCATGCCAATCCACCAATCAACGAAATCCCGAATCAACTAATTTCACCAACACTCCTGCTCCCGCCGCTGTTGAAACGGCAGGCCTCTCACCAGCCGTTTATAGGTCAGTTCATTGGCGACGGCATTATGCTCCGGGCTGGCATCCTGAAAGTAGAAATCCGCCAGGCCGGGTACACCTTTGAGTTCATAAGCCAGGCCGAGCAGGCACTCAGCCTGTTGGTGGGTAAGGTTGGGATGGAGGGTTTCGTGCCGCTGCAGGGCGAGTTTGCGATACGTTTCGACCTGGCCTTCCGTGGGCTGGTCGAGGTGCAGGTCTTTTATCCCGGGATTGTTGCGGGCGAAGCGGACTCTGAATTCATCGCCAGCTTGAAGAGGCATGCCATGGTTGAGGATGATGGGTTGCTCACCGGGGTATTCCATTTCGGCCTCCTGAGACTGGCCGTTGGCGATAAATGAATAGTGGATCAGGGTGGAAGTTCCTTCTGCCGACAACTGCTCGATACGGGCAATGGTTTCCGCTCCGTTTTTAGCCAGCAGGACACTATGCTTATCCTCTTTCTGGCGGGCGTCGAGGCGCAGGAAGAAGCCGGTGAAAAGGGCAATACAGACTGCCATGGCGCCAAAAAAGAGCAGCGTCTGGCGCCAGTGTTTTTTCTCTACGGTCTTACGGTGGCGGTTGCGGGGCGTATCGGCTTCACGATTGATGTCGAAGCCATAATAAAACTGATTGCCCTTTCGTTCGACGGTAAGCTCGCACAATTCATCATCGAGGAAGAGCGGATAGGTCTTGGTTTCGAGCACGCTGAAGTCAATGATCACCACCTTGAGATTACAGTGAACGAGCAGGTGGCCGGTATTGGGGCCATGGAAAAGGCCGACATTAAATTGCCTGCCGGTGTTGCTTACATATGTCCAGCTAAGTTGGGCCAACGACAGTATTGCTTAAAAAAATTAAACATATTGATATACATTTCGTACAATAAAATACGTACTGATGTTCAAAAATGTGCCATTCGCTTGGCACTTTAACATAAGTCTGCAATCTTTGTGTTATTGCCTAACCAAATTATATAAAACCAAACCATTATGATCTACGAGTTTAAAGGCTTTAGGCCCGTAGTGCACAAGACCGCATTTGTCCATCCTCAGGCCTCTGTCACTGGAAATGTCACCATCGGGGCTAATGTCTACATCGGCCCGGGAGCTGCCATCCGGGGCGATTGGGGGAAGATTGTCATCGAGGACGGCTGCAATGTGCAGGAAAACTGTACCATCCATATGTTCCCCGGAGTGACGGTACGCCTGAAAAAAGGCGCCCATATCGGCCACGGGGCAGTGATCCACGGCGCCACCATCGGGAAAAACACCCTGGTGGGCATGAATTCCGTTATTATGGATAATGTGAAGATCGGAGAGGAGTGCATCATCGGCGCGCTCACTTTTATCAAGGCCGATGAAAAGATCCCCAAACGAAGCATGGTGGTCGGTAATCCCGGCCGCATCGTTAAGGAAGTAAGCGATGAAATGATGGAGTGGAAAACGAAAGGCACCCGCCTGTACCAGGAACTGCCCGCGGAATGCCACGAGCACCTGCTTCCCTGCCGCGACCCCCTGCGCGAAGCTCCGGAAGAGCAGCCTGCCCGCCAGGAGAAACTCTATGAAACCTGGAATAAGATAAAGGAAAAGGAAAGCGTTGTATAAGATCGCTTTTTTCCGGCAGATGCCGCTATCCACAACCTTTGGATAGCGGCATTTTTGCTGGCCACCAGCGGAAATGCCTGCATTTAGAAAAAGTACCGGAAACCCAGGCCTCCTCCGGCATTACCATCCGTACTTTCTATGAGGCGCAGGCGCAGGGTGAGCCGAAGGTAGATCTCAAACTGGTCGATAAAGTAGTTGAGGCCCACCGTGCCGCTAAGCCCGGCGTACACTTCGTCGCTGAAGTCCCACCGCCCCCGGTCCCTCAGGCCGATAAACGCGCCCGGGCCGTAAAACACACCAAACCCTGGAGCACTGCCCAAGGGCTGTTGGAAAAGGGCATGGCCGTTGAGGAAAAAGAAATCGTCCAGGTCCCAGGCAGCCAGCAGGTCAATGGAGGCGCGGCCGCTGGTGGGCAGGTTGAGCGACAGGCCGCTGGGGTCGCCCAGTTGGACGCCAATGCCTACCCCATCCGGGCGCTGGGCAGAAAGTGTGGTGGAAAAAAGAACGAATAGCAGTACGGAAACTCCGCCTATGGATAAGAGTGTGGATTTCATGTACCTGAATTTGTGGGTTCATAATTTGTCCTGAAGTAAGTATAACGCAGCAGGCCAGGCAATAATTTTATTGCCGCTTTTTTAGCCGGGGTTGGGCCGGCCGCGAAAAGGGCCTATTTTACAAGCATGAAAAAATTGCTTTTCCTTTTGCTGCCTGCCTTCCTGGCGCCATCGGCGGGGATGGCGCAGTACATAGAGGTGCTGGGCATTGCCCAGGATGCCGGTTACCCGCAGGCTGCCTG
>CAYVVK010000451.1:0-5880 GCA_964454855.1 uncultured Phaeodactylibacter sp.
GTTGTTGATATTTAAAGGGTTTGATCCCGAACTGACGTAGGCTTAAGAAATACCTTCCTTATCCTGTGATGATGTCATCTGTTCCGGTTACTGAAGGTTGGTTTTGCTTTCTTTGGTTGTTTGGATTACACATAGTTTTTGAAATTTTGGTTTATGGTGAATTATGTCATAGCAAATCCGCTTTCGTGTATTTATATTTCAAGGACGATAAAGGTTACCCTTCTAAGGGGAAAGATCTTTATGTATCAGAGATTATGGCCGGAAGAAACACCATGGGAAGGAAAGAAAATAGCTTCACCTGTGAAGGCAGAAGAGGGAGCGCATAGGCCACTCGGGCACGCTCAGCATGAATTAGGCCGGTCTTAACTCGCAAGAGTACTACAAATATATGGTTATTCTCAACAAAAAGACAAGTGTGTAACAGCTATATTCCATAATCAAATCAAAACCAACAATATGGAAACACCTTCTGCAAAAGAAAAATCCGGCAACAGGCAAAAGGTTGATTTCTCCAATACCGAGATCGCCTTTGCTCACAAGAGCACGCGGGAACTAAAATGGTCCCACACCCTTTTCTTCCTGATGAACAATGCCACTCTCGTCGATGTCGGCGCGCGCTTGGCCACTTTGGCCTTCAAACTCAAGTTGCCGGCCTATGGGCTGGTTAAGCGGACCATCTACAAGCAATTCTGCGGAGGGGAGGCCATAGAAGAGGCCCGGCAGGTGATCGACAAACTGGGAGAGAGCAACATAAAGACCATTCTGGACTACGGAGTGGAAGGCAAGGAAACGGAAGCCGACTTTGACCGCACGGCCGCCTATCTGGCCCAGACCCTGGAATACGCCAGGGAGGGTGAATACATTCATATCATCAGCACCAAGCTCAGCGGCCTGTTCCGCTTTGCCATTCTGGAAAAGATGAGCAGTGGGAAAGCCTTGACAGAAGCCGAAGAAGCGGAGTATGAACGGGGCGTCGAAAGAGTGAACCGCATCTGCCTGGCCGCCTTCGAGTCCAATATCGGCCTGCATATCGATGCGGAAGAAAGCTGGATACAAGGCGCCATTGACGACATCGCCTGGGAAATGTCAAAACGGTACAATAAGGACAAGCCCATCGTGATCAATGCCGTCCAGCTCTACCGCAAGGGCCGCTTGGATTTCATCAAACGGTCTCTGCAACACGCCAGGGACAATGGGTACCTGTGCGCGGTAAAACTGGTGCGCGGCGCCTACATGGAGAAAGAACGCGCCCGGGCGCGGGCCCTGGGGTACCCCAGCCCCATTCACGATACCCTGCAGGATACACATCGCGCTTACAATGAGGCCCTGCAATTCTGCATAGAAAACCTGGGCCATCTTTACGTTTGCAACGCCACCCATAACGAGGAAAGCTGCCGCCGGCAAATAGAACTCATGAAAAAGAACCACATACCGCCGGGCCATCCGCTGGTGGCTACCGCCCATTTGTACGGCATGAGCGATAACCTGTCCTACAACATGGCCCGTGCCGGCTATAATGTGGAGAAGTACCTGCCCTACGGCCCCGTCAAGGAAGTCATTCCCTACCTCATCCGCCGCACCCAGGAGAACTCGTCGGTGGGCGGGCAGATGAGCCGGGAACTGCAGCTCATTAGCAAGGAGTTGAAAAGGCGCAAGGGGAAGGCTACTGATGGTTGATATTGTTCCATTGCCGGGCACTAACAATGGAACAATTCAACCATCCCCCTCCCTTAAGAGGCAGCAATAACGATCAGGCCTGTTTATAGAGCAGCTCATAGTACTCCTCAAGCATGCGCTTGACGGAGAACTCTTCGCGGGTACTCTGTATGCTTGCCCGCATCATTTCCAGCCATTTGTCCCTGTTGTCGTAATAGGTAGGCACCACTTTCTCAAGGAGCACCGAATAGAGTGCCTCCCGGTCGTGGGCGTCCTGTACGGCCTCATCCTCACTTTCAAAGCCATCGCCGATCTGCCAGCCGTTGACGCCGTCTTCGCAGGCTTCCGGC
The DNA here is from genome assembly GCA_964454855.1 of uncultured Phaeodactylibacter sp. Lineage (GTDB taxonomy): Bacteria > Bacteroidota > Bacteroidia > Chitinophagales > Saprospiraceae > CAYVVK01. The sequence continues at coordinate 2,007 of CAYVVK010000451.1, forward strand.
CACCAGCCATCGAGAATACTGAGGTTGAGCACGCCGTTCATGGCGGCTTTCATTCCGGAAGTACCGCTGGCCTCTTTGGGGCGGCGGGGGTTATTGAGCCATACATCGGAGCCTCGGGTGAGGGCAGCGCCAATTTCCATATCGTAATTCTCGAGAAAAACCACGGCGTTGGGATATTGCTCGGACATGGTGACGAGCTTGGCGGCGATCTTTTTCCCCAGGTCGTCTAATGGATGGGCACGGCCGGAGAAGACGATCTGTATTTTGCCTTCCTTCAGGTAGGGGGCGATCACTTCGGGTTTGGAGAAGATGAGGTCACTGCGTTTGTAGGGAACGGAGCGGCGGGCGAAACCGATGAGCAGTTTGTTTTCATCCAGTTTCACGCCGTTCTTGCGCTTGATGAGATCCAGCAGGGCCCGCTTGTTCTTCATGTGCGGTTCCCAGAGATCCTTGCCTTTTTCCGCCGCGTCAAGCATGGCGCTGTCCACCCAGGTCTTGCGGTGGATGCCATTGGTGATGGCCACGATCTCGGAACGCCCGTGGATGTGTTCCCACATCTTATTGGCTGTTTTACCGTGGAGCTGGGCTACGGCATTGGACATACGGGACAGGCGCAGGGCGCCGACGGTCATGTTGAAGGGGTCGCCGGCCAGGCGGCGCAGCTGGCTGGGCTTTATGCCGAGGTTGGCGCCCATGTACATCAGCCGGTCCACGGGATGGGATTCGTTGCCCTGGATGACAGGGGTGTGGGTGGTAAAAACGATCTGCTCGCGGCTGGCCTTCCAGGCCTCCTCGAACGTCATGCCGTCTTCCATTTTTTCGCGCATCAGCTCAAAGCCGGCGAAGAGGGCATGGCCTTCGTTGAAGTGGTAGGTATCCACGTCAATGCCCAGGGCACGCAGGGCTCTTATGCCGCCCACGCCCAACACCATTTCCTGAGCGATACGTTCTTCGCCGAACCAGCCGTAAAGCTGGCCGGTGATCCAGGCATCTTCGTTGCCCGGCACGTCTGTGTCCAGCAGGTAGAGTGTGGCATTGTCGAAGGCTTCAAGCTTCCATATCTTGCACTGTACGTTACGGCCGCGGATGGTAACATTTACCGACATTCCGGTATCCTCGATGAAGTCGTATTCGTAATTGTGATAGGTGTCGTAGGGCTTGCCGTCTTCGCCGATCATCTGGTCGGTGTAGCCCTGCTTCCATTTGATACCGATGCCGACGATGGGGTAGTCGTATTCTTTAGCCCCTTTCATATAGTCGCCGGCAAGGATGCCCAGGCCACCGGCATAGGCTTTAAATTGGTTGTCGAGGCCATATTCCATGCAGAAATAGGCTACGCTGGGTAAGGCAGTATTTTTTTCAGCCATAATTGTTTTAGGTTTTTAAATCTGAGATGGTCAAAGATAATCAGCAAATGGAGGTTTTTCAAAGGGCTGCTTTAAGTTCTTTAATATGGGCTCTGGCCTCTTCGTAACCGATGTCGAACAGTTCTGTTTTCTTGAAAAATTCCAGGATATCCTTTGGGGAACAGCCTTCGGCGTAGAGGCTGCCGACAATAGCGCCGGCACTGGTGCCGGCGATAATGGCCGGAGCAATGCCTTCTTCTTCCAGCAGTTGCAGGGCGCCGGCATGAGCTACGCCGCGGGCGCCTCCACCCCCAGGTTGTTTACTTGTTCCCGGGGCAGTTCCAGCACCAGGCTGCTGTAGGCCGTAATGCCGATCACCCCGGCGGTAATGGACAGCCCATATACCAAAATGGATATCCAGTGCCGGCGGTTCAGTATGGGGTCTTTGGAGTTGCGGGGCGGGTAATCCATGATCTTCTCTTCTCCGGCGCCCACTCCGAGGGCCAGAGCGGGAAAGACATCGGTGACGAGGTTGAGATACAGGATCTGCAGGGGCAGGAGCGGCAGCGGCAGGTTGGTCAGCGAGGCCAGGGCTACGGAAATGATCTCCGCCAGGTTGGAAGATAAAAGGTAAGTGACGAATTTTCGGATATTCTCGAAAATGATCCGGCCCTGCCGGATGGCAGCTCGATGGAGTCGAACTTGTCGTCCTTGAGAATGATATCCGCCACCTCTTTGGCGGCCTCAGTACCCCGTATGCCCATGGCGATGCCAATGTCGGCCTTTTTCAGCGCCGGTGCGTCATTGACCCCATCGCCCGTCATGCCGACGATAAAGTTGTTCTTCTGGTAAAGGGTGATCAGATCCAGTTTGTGGGCCGGCGTAACCCGCCCGAAGACCACGGCATCGAGCAATATTTTCTGTTCCTCGGGGCTGAGCTCTTCCACAGGCCTGAGCCGGCTGCCGGGCACGATCTTGTCTTCCGGAGCATCCGGAGGCAGCAGGCCGGTCTCTTCGGCGATCTTCCGGGCCGTTTGCAGGTGGTCGCCGGTGACCATCACTACCCGGATGCCGGCGTGCTGGCAGGCTTCGACGGCGGCGCGCACATCGGCGCGGGGCGGGTCGATAAAGCCGATGATGCCGAGAAAAGTTAGGTGCTGGATGAGGTTTTCTCCAGAGGGTTTTTCCTCGGCCTCCTGAATGGCGAAGGCCAGCGTGCGCAGGCCTTCGGAGGCGAGTTCATTGGTTTGGGCTATCCAGTGCTGCCCGTTTTCCAGCGGGATCTTTTTGCCGTCCACCAGCTGATCGTCGCAACGTTCCAGGACGTTTTCCAGGGCGCCCTTTACGCACAGCCAGTATCCGTTTTCCGTCCGGTTGAGGGTGGCCATCATCTTGGTTTCGGTGTCGAAGGGGGCTTCCAGTTCTTCCGGAAAATTTTTCCGAAGCTGCTGTACGTCATAACCGGCTGCCTGGGCAAAGTCGATCAGGCCGATCTCTATAGGGTCGCCGCGCCTCTCCCCGGGATTCACGTTGTTGCAGAGGGCCCCCACTTTTACGATCTTGTCGAAAGCAGGATCTTGTTTCCACTGTTGAAAGTCGGCGGGTGTCGTCTGCCGGCTGATGGAAAATTGCCGGCTTCCCGCAATGATTTCCTGTGCGGCCATCTGGTTTTCAGTGAGGGTGCCGGTCTTATCGGTACAGATGATGCCTGTTTCCCCCAGCGTTTGCACAGCTTCCAGCTTTTTGATGATGACCTTTTTCTTGGCCAGCCGCAACATCCCGCGCGCCAGGGCGATAGTGGCCACGATCGGTAAGCCCTCCGGAATGGCGGCCACGGACAGGGCAATGGCCGTTTCGATCATGATCTTCAGGTTCTTGCCCTGAATGTAGCCGGCAAAAGCGATGAACACCGCAAGTACCAGGGTGAGCCAGATGAGGCGCTGGCTGAGCTGGCGGAGGCGTTTTTCCAGAGGCGTGGCCTCCTTGCGGGCCTCCTGCGTCATTTTGCTGATCTTGCCGAGCTCGGTCTGCAGGCCGGTTCCCGTGACCAGGGCCCTGGCGGTGCCGCGGGTGACGAGGGTGCCTTTGAACACCATGTCGTAGCGCTCCGCCAGTGGCGCCTCTTCGCTCACCGGGCGGGTGTCTTTTTCCACCTGTGCGCTCTCGCCGGTAAGGGCAGCTTCTTTAACGGCCAGGTTTTCGTGTTCCAGCAGGCGGGCGTCGGCGGGCACCACATCGCCTACTTCCAGCAGGACGATGTCGCCGGGCACCAGTTCACTGGCTTTGACGGTGAGTTCGCGGCCATTGCGCAGTACGCGGGCTATCGTCTGTGCCATCTGCTGGAGTGCTTCCATAGAACGCACGGCCTGCCATTCCATAAAAAAACCAATGCCCGCCGTGATAAGGATCACGGCGACAACGGCGAAGCCTTCTATCCATTCCTCGAAGGTGAATGCCAGCACGGCTGCTGCCACTAGCAGCCTGTCGGAGAACTCCCTAACGCCCGTGTATGCAAGCCTCAGACAGAT